>CAZEAV010000105.1:0-8062 GCA_964510215.1 uncultured Iamiaceae bacterium | reverse complement strand
CGGCGGTCGCCTTCTACCTGCACCGTGAGGTCGGCATGGACATCGACGACATCGATCATCTGCTCAACTACGACTCCGGTCTGGTCGGGATGTGCGGCACCAACGACGTGCGCGACATCCAAGCCCGGATCACCGACGGCGACGCGGCGGCGCGGGCCGCGATGGACCTCTACGTCCACCGGCTCGTCAAGTACGTCGGCGCGTACGCCGCGGTGATGGGTGGGATCGATGTGGTGTGCTTCACCGCCGGGGTCGGCGAGAACGACGCCGAACTGCGGGCCGAAGTGTGCGCCCCACTCGGCTTTCTCGGCATCGCCATCGACCCGGTGCGCAACACCGCGCCCGCGGGCGCGGACACGCCGCAGGTGATCTCCCCCCGAGATGCCCCGGTCACCGTGCTGGTCGTGCCCACCCAGGAGGAACAGTCCATCGCCCGCCAAGTCGTCGCGTTGCTGTCGTGACCACCGGCGAAGCCTGACACCTGGTTGCGGGCGGTGACCAGCTCGATGTCACCGGCGCCGGCGAGCCATGCTGCACACGACAGGGCACCGCGCAGTGCCCAGGTGCCACGAGCGTCGAATTCGTGCCGAAGACACCGGTCGACGTGCGCGATCAGCTGTCGCCGAGAATCGCTGACACGCTTCACCCGGTCTGCGCTCCCGTGGGAGCACAGACCGGCCGTCGTCCGACGACGAGAGGGCCGCATCGTGGTGCGGCATGCTTCTGCGTCCGTGCGCAAACCGATGAGAATCGGCGTCATGGATCGTCCACCCAACCTAGAGTTGCCCGACGAGTCCAGGTGATCGACCATGACGTCCCCGATGTATTTCCCCGATGAGCCCTACGAGGGGGTGACCACGTTCGACGGACGTGAGTTGCGCCTCGCCGCGGTACAGGTGCGCGACTTTGCCTTGGCGGAGATGCCCCGCCTGATGGACGGCACATTCCCCGAGCTCTTCGCTGCGCTCGACGACGCCGGAGCGGTCGTGTGCGGACCGCCGCTGTCGTTGCACAGCCGCCTCCCCACCGACACCGCGGACCTGGCACTCGGAGTGCCCGTGACGGCTGCGTTGGCGAACGAACTGGAGCTGAGCTCGGGCCTTCGTGTGGTGGCGACTCCGTGTCCGGCCGGCCCGGTCGCTGCGACCAGCTACCTCGGCGGATACGGAGGCCTGGGCGAAGCCTGGGGGCAGTTCATGCGGGACGTCGCCGCGACCGATCTCACGCCGGGGACGACCTTCTTCGAGGCGTATGTGTCGAACCCTGCCGAGACGCCGGACTCCTCGAAACTCCGCACCGATCTGGTCATCTTCCTCGCCTAGCCCGGCCCGTCGGCCGTGCTGGTGGTCGGTGACTTCGAGTCGCTCACCGCGACCGACCCGGGCTCCACCGGCAATGAGCAGTGGGACGCACCGGTCGCCGGCGTGGTCGGGTGACGCTTCCTCGTGCGGCGGTGCGCGCGTCGACCTCTCGCCGGCTTGCTCACCGACTCGGTCACCAGTACCGCGCATTTGTGACCCTGGCCGACCCGGCCCCCTAATCGGCAACGTAGCCTTGGTGTATGGCACGGGTTCGTAGCACCATCATGATCGAGACCGGCGATGGACGACGATTGCTACGCCTGTGAGCAATCCGCTCCCGACGCGCCGTTGCGCGAACAGATCGTTCGAGCGCCCGGCTGGCGGGTTGCCCACGACATCAATTCGAGCCTGCAAGGGTGGCTCGTCATCGTGCCGGACCGACACCTGCGGGCACTCGATGAGTTGACGCCCGCCGAGGCGACCACGCTCGGCGGCCTGCTGCGCTCCGGGTCGATCGCGCTCAAGTCCGTCACCGGTTGCGAGAAGACCTACGTGATGTTGTTCGCGGAGGCCGAGGGGTTCGCCCACCTCCATGTGCACCTCGTGCCCCGGATGTCGGATCAGCCCGACGATCGGCGTGGGCCCAACGTGTTCGGGTATGTGCACGATGGTGCCGCGCTGTCGCCTGAGCGCCGCGACGAGCTCGCCCTCGCGCTGCGCGACGCGTGGCCGAACTGATCGACGCGCGCCGGCCGACAGGCCCGTTCGAAACGGCACCGGGCCGCAACCGTGCGTCTGACACGATGGGCACCCATGACGGGCGCGGTGATCTTCGATTGTGACGGGGTGCTCGTGGATTCCGAGGTGATCTCGGCAGTCGTCGAGGTCGAACTGCTCGCCGACTACGGCGTGACGATCACCGTCGAGGACATCTACGATCACTTCGTCGGACTGTCGAAAGCGTCGATGACCGAGGCACTGCACCGTGGCTGGGGCGTGGCGCTCCCCGAGGCGTTCTGGTCGAGCCGCCGCGACCTGGTCGCCGCGCGGTTCGCCGCCGAGGGCCGGTCGGTGCCGGGCATCGTGGGGGTTCTCGACGACTTGGCAGACCGTGGCGTCCCGAAAGCGGTCGCGTCGTCGTCGACGCCGGGCAGCATCGCCCGCAAGCTCCGCGTCACCGGCCTGTCTGACTACTTCGGCCACCACGTGTACTCGGCCGAACACGTCGATCACGGCAAGCCCGCGCCCGACCTGTTCCTGTACGCGGCCGCGCAACTCGGCGTCGACCCGGCCGAGTGCGTCGTGGTCGAAGACGCCCGCCCCGGCGTCGAGGCGGGCGTCGCCGCCGGGATGAGCGTGGTCGGGTTCACCGCCGCGGGCCACTGTGGCGCCGACCACGCCAACCGTCTCACCGACGCCGGCGCGTCGAGGGTCGCCACCACCGGCGAGGAGCTCGCCGCCGCACTCGCACCCCGGTGAACCGGAGCCATGGTCTCCCCTTCACCCGGGTACCGCAGCCCCACACCCCCGATGACGTGGCTTTTCCCGAGGTGCTGGCGATCTTCCGCCGTCGATTCGCTACCAGACCAGATCGACGTCGTAGTCGTCGAACACCCGGTCGGTCGAGACGAGGGTGAGGCGTTCGTGACGGGCTTGGGCGATCAGCATCCGATCGAAGGGGTCCCGGTGATGATCGGGCAACGTCGCGAGCTCGGCCGCATGGGCCAGGCTCACGGGTAGCTCGCGGAACCCGATCGTGCTCAGCATCGTACGATCCGGGTCGGGGAATCGGAGCCGCCCGCGTGCCCGCTTGATCGCGATCTCCCAACCGGACACGGCCGAGACCCACACGTCGTTCTCCGGATTCTGCAGTTCGTCGTGCGCCCGTTCGGAGAGCCGCCCGGGGTCATGCGCCGCCCAGATCAGCGCATGGGTGTCGACCAGGAGTTTCACGCCGGGTCGAAGTCGGACTCGACGTCGTCCATCGGCGCGTCGAAGTCGTCGCTCACCCAGTAGTCGTCGACCTCGATGGTGCCCAACGGTCGGGGCGCGCCGGCACGGGTCACGGCAACGAGGCGGACCTCCGGTTTCCCCCGACGACCGATCGTGACCTCGTCGCCGGCCAAGACGCGCTCGACCAGTTTGCTGAGGCCGGCCTTGGCCTCGGTGACGGTCAAGGTGCGCATAGTGTCAGGCTAGCACGCAAAACCAGACCAGGTCTGGTCTGGTCTGGTCTGGTTTTATACCTCAGTCGGGCCCGACCGAACCGCGGCCGATGCCACTCGCCCAGGCAGGCCTACTAGACTAAGTGCATGACCAAGTCTGTTGGGGTGCACGAAGCCAAGACCCACTTGTCGCGCCTCCTGGCAGAGGTGGCGGCCGGTGAGGACGTGATCATCGCGAACCGCGGGGTTGCCGTGGCGCGCCTCGTGCCCGTCGACGGCAATGGCGCCCGGGAGTTCGGGGTCGACCGTGGGCGATTCACCGTGCCCGAGGACTTCGACGATCCGCTTCCCGACGATGTCGCCGCCGCGTTCGAAGCGTGAGGATCCTCCTCGACACCCACATCTTCCTCTGGTTGCACACCGAACCGGAGCGACTCGGGCGGCACCTGCCGACGGTGCGCGACGAACGCAACGAAGTGTTGGTGAGCGCCGCGTCGTCCTGGGAGATCGCGATCAAATACGACCTGGGTCGCCTCGATCTGCCCGACCCACCTGCCAGGTACGTGCCGGATCGCATCCGTCGGTTGCGCGCCACCCCGCTCGCCATCGACCACAGGCACGCCCTCGCCATCACCGAGCTGCCACCGATCCACCGGGACCCCTTCGACCGGATCCTCGTCGCACAGGCACGGAGTTTGCGTGTTTCGTTGATGACCGCTGACGCGACGGTCGACTCCTACCCCACTACGACGATCCTCGTCGCCGGATAGGCCCGAGGCCCGCGGACCGGTCGAGCGAGGAAGTCGGGCGCCCCGACGATTCCCCTCCGACGAGGGGGCCGGGCAGCTCAACGCGGGTGTCGACCCCACCCGCTGCCGGGCCACCTCAGGACGGCGATCACGATCACGGCGTACGCGCCGAACAACGCCAGCCCGAGCAACGGCGACAAGGCATCCCCCAGGACGATGGCGACGATCAGCGTCATCGGCGTGACAAGGATCAGGCACAGTGCGACGACGCACCTTGTGCTCCGGGTGAGGACTGCGCGCCTCGAGCTTCACCTGGCGGAGCAGCAGACGTCATTGCCGCCAGGTCGCCTTGGGGTCACCGGACGGCGCGTTACGCGTCAGCAACGTCCTGCCCATCCGCCACGTTCCTAGAGCGGCGACCCCCAGAGCGGCAGCATGCCCCACGACGCCTGCCCGACCACCGCAGGCACCGGGATGCCGACGACAACAACACCCAGGATCACCAACCGCAACCCGATCGGCGTGTGCTTCGCGAGGCGAGCGACGGGTCCAAACGAAATTTGGAGCGAAAATGCTGCATGTGGACCTTTTCGCTCCAAATTTCACTGAGGGGCAGCACACAGATCATGCGATCGAATCGGCGCGGTCGGGCCGCCGGGTCGACCGTTCCTGGGGCGACGGTCGGGCCGCCGGGTCGACCGTTCCTGGGGCGACGGTCGACCCGGCACCGATGTGCCCGAGTGACACCCGGAGGCGTCGGTAGGCGGACGCCTGCTCGGCAAGGCCCCGTGCCACAGCGATCGCTTCGGCCAATCGCAACGCCTCGGCGTCGCGCACCGAGCACCAGGGCACTGCGCACCCACGCCTCGTCCCAGCGGCCATCGTCGACGAGGAGAGACGTGAGGTGCGCCCGCAACGCGCAGTCGTCCGGGTTCGCGTCGACCCCGGCCTGCAGCACCGCCAACACGGACGGATCGACGGCGATCACCACACTGGTGCGGCGCGGTCATGCCACGTTGGATCAGGCCCGATTCGTCGACTCGGCCGCGTCGGTGCCCAGGATGCGTGCCAGCCACCGGTGACGGGCGGTGTGTGCGTCGACGGTGAGCGGCGCGTGGGGCGCGATGAACTCGAACGCGTGGAAGCCGCCCGGCCACACGTGCAGCTCGGCGTCGCCGCCGCTCGCCCAGATGCGCGACGCAAACGCGACGTCTTCGTCCCGGAACAGATCCGCGGAGCCCACGTCGATGAACGTCGGCGGCAGACCGCTCAAGTCCTCGGCGCGGCCGGGCGCGTCGTAGATCGTCACCGCATCGGTGCCGACCCGGTCGCCCAGCAGGCATCGCCAACCGAACGCGTTGCTCGCCGCCGTCCACAACAGCTCGTCACCGAACTGGTTCGCCGACACCGTTTCGGCCCGGTCGTCCAGCATCGGACACAAACACAGCAGCGCCGCGGCCCGCGGGCCACCGGCGTCGCGGCAGCGCAGCGCGGTCGCCGCCGCCAGTCCTCCCCCGGCGCTCGCCCCGCCGAGCACGAGATGCGCCGGGTCGATCCCGAACCCCTCGGCGTGGGCCGCGACCCAGGCGAACGCGGCGGCACAGTCATCGACCGGCGCGGGTGCGGGGTGTTCCGGCGCGAGCCGGTACTCGACCGAGACGACCACGCCGCCGAAAGGTTCCATCATCGCCACCGCGTCGGGCGCATCGAACCGGTTGCCAGACACCATCCCGCCGCCGTGCAACCACACCATGCCACACGACGGCGCCGCGTGGTTCTCGGGGGTGAACACGGCCAGGGTGATCGGCCCGGCGGGCCCGTCGACCGCGACATCGCGGTGGGTCGAGGCCCTTCCCTCGAGCGCCATCTCGGGCCCTTTGGCTCCCTCGGCCCGGGCTCTGGGAAGTGTTCGTTCGTCGAAACGCGGGCCGCTGCCGCCCAGCAGGGTGTCGACCACTCCCTGCCACAAGGGCCAGGCGACCGGATCGAACGGCGGGGCGGACCGTGGCTCCATGGCGCCGAGTCTCGCGCGGTCACCTGCCTGGGCGGCGCCGTCGACCGCCGGAACTGGCCGACTGCCGCCGGCGACCGATCACCCGGTGACGGGCTCGGGCGACGCGTAGTCCCGGGAGACCGGCAGTGCGCAGGACGCGGGGATACTGCCGATCGCGGGGGCACAGACGTCGAGGTTGATGAACCATTCGTCGGGCTGTAGCAGCGGGAACCGGCCGGTGGTGATGTCGTGGTCCTCGTCGTTCATGTAGTCGTTGAAGGCGTAACAGTCGTCGATGTTGACGGCCGAGGACAGGCAGTCCCAGGTGAACGTGAGCGGCCGTCCGCAGGTGTCGTAGCTGCCGCCGGCGTCGACGATCATGATCTGGGGGAGATACAGAGCCGACGGCGGGTCGAACTCGGCGACCACGCTGCACGATGTGGTGGTGGGCACGCTCGTGAGCACCACCGACGCAGACGTCGTCGTCCCCGACGAGTCGGTCACGCTGGCACGCAACACGTAGACACCTGCGGCGACATCGACGAGCGACCCGCTGCCACCGGTGCCCAGGTGCGTCGTGGGCGCCGACGGGTCGTCGAGCGGCTCCAAGGTCCAGGCGATCTGCGAGGTGACGTCTCCGTCGGTCGGGTCCGAAGCGGTCGCCGCGTAGGGCACCGTCTGGTCCGGGGTGGTCGCGAAATCCGACAGGTGCGCGTCGGGTGCGGTGATCGACACGGTCGGCGCGCCCGCGTCGGGGTCCGCGACCGTGATCGGCACCGAGACCGTGTTCGGGTGCGGATCGGGGAGGAACTCGCTGCCGTCGGAGTGGACGGTGAAGCCGAGCGTGCCCGGAGCGGTGCCATCCGCGGTCAAGGTGGCCTCGACCGTCCGAGTGGCACCGGGTGCAAGCGTGTGCAGGTCGATGACCAGGGGGTTCGGATCGTGTTCCTGCTGGTTGAATTCGGTATCGACGATCGTCGCGTCGAACCCCGATGAGACCGCGACCCTGAGATTGATCGAACCGGCGGCGTTGTGTCCGTAATTGTGGACGCTCACCGGGAACGAGATGATCTGTCCGGCCGGCACCGACGTCGGGAGATCGGGGGCGACGATGCCGAGGTCGCGGTCGTTCGTGGAGGGCGCGCGCACCGTGACGGCGGTGCTCTGCGTGGTGTCCTGGCCGGAACCGTCGTCGACGTGTGCGGTGAGGGTGTAGGTGCCCGGGTCGAGCGGGCCGAAGGTACCCGAGGCGCCGGCCGGCAGGGTGACGGGCGTGGCGTCGGGGTCGTCGGCGTTCCGGTAGGTCCAGGTGATCTCACCGGACAGATCGCCACCGACAGCGTTCGCCGCGGTGCCCGCATAGGAGATCGTCGCGGTCGGCGGCACCTGTGCGTCGGCGACCGGTGCGGTGATGGTCAGCGACGGAGGTGAGGCGTAGCGAGTGGCGAGGTCGGTCGTGAAGGTGTTGGAGTGGGGGTCGGGATCGGGTTCGTACCCGTCGGAGGTGGCCGTCGCGGTGATCGTCGCGGCGGGGGCACCCGCGACGGGGTGCACGCCCAGCGTGACGGTTGTGCCGGCGCCGGGGTCGATGGTGCCCACCGCGCAGGTGATCACCGTGATCGATGTGCCGTCGTCGTCGGTGGCGGGACACGTCGTGCTTCCCACGGCGGCACTCATCGCCACGCTCGACGGCGCGCTGATCACGAGTTGGGTTTCGGTGGCTGGAACGCTGCCGTAGTTGTGGACCTGGAGCGTTCCCGCGGAGGTGTCGCCCACGACGAGCGCGTCGGCGAGGCCGCTGGTGTCGATGCCCAGGTCGCGGCCGTCGCGCACTGCGGGTCCGACGTCGATGAC
>CAZEAV010000104.1:0-8094 GCA_964510215.1 uncultured Iamiaceae bacterium | reverse complement strand
CTTCCGTATCCTGGGACCCATCGAGGTCCTCGGCGACGACGGCGGGTTGCTGCAACTGGGAAGGCGGATGGAACGGGCGCTGCTCGCGCTGCTGGTGCTGCACGCCGATCGCGCGGTCTCGACCGACGCGTGTATCGACGCGCTGTGGCCCGCGGACGTGCCGAGTAGGGCCGACGCGAGCCTGCACAGCCTCGTCGCGCGCCTCCGGAAACGTCTGGAGCCGGACCGCCCCAACGGTGAGCCGCCTACACGCCTGGTCCGCGAGAACGCCGGGTATCGACTCGTCGCCCGCCACGACGAGGTGGACAGCCGTCGCTTCACCCAGGCCGCCGACCGGGGCACGGCGTTGCTGGAAGCCGGTGACGCGTTCGGCGCCCATCGTCACCTCGCCGCGGCGCTGGCCGAATGGCGGGGTCCCGCGCTCGGCGAGTTCGCCTACGACCCCTTCGCCGACCGCTCCGCGCAGCAGATGGAGGAGCTCCGGGTCGGCGCCACCGAAGCCGACCTCGGCGCCCGCGTCGCGCTGGGCGAGCCCAACGTGGTGCCCGAACTCGACGCGTTCGTCGGGCAGCATCCGTTGCGCGAGCACGCGTGGGCGTACCTGCTGCTCGCCCTGTACCGCGCCGGCCGCCAGACCGAGGCGCTGCGTCGGGCCGAAGACCTGCGGGGGACGCTCGCCCACGTCGGGTTGGAACCCTCTCCGTGGGTCCGGCGGATCGGCGACGCCATCCTCGCCCACGACCCGGTGCTGGACACCGATGCGCTCGTGCTCGGTATCGATTCACCCAAGGCGTCGGTCACCAGTCCCATGCCGGCGCTCCCGCGCTGGTGGCAGCCCAGTGAACACTTCGTAGGGCGGTCCGGTGAATTGCAGGTGCTGCGCGACGCCTGGCGGCGGTGTCTTGTCGGCAACGTCGGGGCCGTGATCATCGCCGGTGAACCGGGTATCGGAAAGTCGGCCCTGGCGGTGGAGTCCGCCGAGCGTGCCCACTCCATGGGCGCCACCGTGCTTGCCGGTCGGAGCTCGCCCACTTCGACGGTGGCTTTTGAACCGCTCGGCGAGGCGTTCGGCCGGCTCGTGGAGGTCATGGACGACTCAGAGATCGCCGCGCTCGGCGACCATGCCCCCAGGCTGAGTCGCCTGTTGCCCGCGGCCGAGGCCCGCCTGGGCCGCCGGGACGGGGTGACCTCCCACGGTGCCGACGTCGAGCGCTACCTGCTGTTCGAAGCGGTGTCCACCCTCGTCGGCCAGCGGGTGGCCCGAGGCCCCATGGTGTTGGTCGTCGACGACCTGCAGTGGGCGGACGCCGCCGGCATTCATCTGGTGGATCACCTGCTGCGTTCGGATCGGACCCGGTCGCTGCTGATCCTCGCCACCGTACGCAGCGAAGCACTGCAGCCCGGTACCCGACTGCGCGAGTTCATCGACTCCTGGCAGCGGATCGGCAACACCGAGTCGGTCGAGCTGCGCGGACTCGACCTGGACGAGATCGACCAGCTCATCTCGCCGGACCTGGCGATGGGCCGTGGCGAAGGGACGGCCGGCACACACGCGGACCTGGTGCACCGTCTGTTCGAGACGACCGCCGGAAATCCGTTCTTCGTCGAGGAGATGGCGCGTCATATCGCCGAGCGGCCCGGCGACGACGGTGCCGTGCCCGAGTCGGTGCAGGCGCTGGTCCGCTCGCGCCTGGCACGCCTGGACGACGATCGGCGCCGGGTCCTGCAACTCGCCACGCTGCAGGCGGATCGGATCGACCTCGGCCTGCTCACCGACGTGTACGGCGACGAGGTCGTGGTGGGCCAGGCGATCGATGCGGCGGTCACCGCGGGGCTGCTCATCGAGCGCAACGCCATGGTGCTGTTCCAGCACGACCTCGTGCGCACCGTGCTGGAATCCGAGATCGGACCCGCCCAGCGCACCCGATGGCACCGAGCACTGGGTCGCGCCTACCTGGACCGTATGGGCGACGACAGAAGCGCGTTCATCGACCGCATCGCGAACCACTTCGTGCAGGCCGCGTCCGACGGCGACGCCACCGATGCCGTCCACTATGCCCAGCTCGCCGGGGATGCGGCGCGCGCGGTACTCGCGTACGCCAGCGCGGCCTCGCACTACGCCGCCGGCATCGACGCCATGGACCGGGCCAATCCGGTGGCGCCTTCGGCAGCGGTCGAGTTGCAGGTGTCCCTGCTCGAAGCGAGGCGTCTGGTGGGCGACAGCGAACAGGCGGCGCGGGAATGCGTCGCGTTCCTCGACTCCGTCGAAACCGACGGGACCCTGGATCAGCTCCGACGGTTCGTGTGGGTGTGTGCCCATGTCTCTTCGTTCATCCCGCCCGCCGACATCGATGCGCTGGACCGCGCACTGGGCCGGATCGAATCTCGATTCCGGGACGGCGGCCGGGAGCGCCGACAGGATGCGGAGCTGGTCGTCCTCGCCCGGGCGATGCTCATGGATGCCGCGGGACGCACCGCCGATGCCGTGACGCAACTCAACGCGGTGCTGGGGGAGCGTTCACCGGACTGGCGCCTGGATCTTCGCGTGTTCATCGTCGACACCGCGGTCAACCTCCTGGGAGAACGCACACCGATCGCCGAGCGGGTGGCGCTCACCGAGGAGTTGTACCAGAGCGTGCACGACGACCCGGCGGTCACCTTGGAGCAGCGCCAGCTCACCTGTTCGGCCGCCCGCTGGGCTGCGATGACCACCGGCGCCGTCGACCGGGCCCTCGAGCTGGATGCCCGCATGGCCGCCCACGCGGACGAACTCGGGATGCCCCGCTACCGCGCGGGGGTGGCACAACGGCGCGCCGCGGTGGACCTGGTGCGCGGCGCATTCGACGACGCCGAACGCCACAGCAACGAGGCGGTCGCCCACCAGCCCGACGCCGAGTTCTTCGAGGGTGCCATGGCCCAGCTCGCCATGATCCGGCTGTACCAGGGCCGGGTCGGCGAGTTCGTGGAAGCGCTCGATGCGGTCTCGGCCGGCGCCACCTCCGCCTGGCAGTCGGGCCTGGCGTTGATGATGGCCGAAGTCGGTGAGACCTCCCGGGCGGTCGAGTTGCTCGGGGACTACCTGGACCATCTGCCCGAGTGGGACCGCGACATCAGCTGGCTCGGATCGCTCGGCCTGGCCACCTACGCCGCCGATGCATTGGGCTACACCGCCGCGGTCGGCCCCCTGCTCGAGGAACTGGAACCGCACGTGGGACGCGTGGCACTTGCCGGTCAGAGCGCGCTGATCCTGGGGCCGGTCGATCTGCTGGTCGGCACGTTGCACAGCCTCGGCGGCAACCGCGACGCGGCGGTGGCCCACCTGCAGGCGGCCGATCCGATCCTGGCGGCGTTGGATGCCGAGGTGCTGATGGTGCGGCGCGAGTTGGCCCACGCGGAAGCGATGGGCGCGGCGCCCCCCGAAACGATCGATCCCGAAGCCGTCGGCCATGCCCGGGCCGCCGCTGCGCTCGTTGCCGAGCTGGGGATCCGGGGCCGCCTCTCCGAGCGGGTCAGCCGGCTCGTCCGCTGATCGCCGGCACGCGGTGGACGCGTCGACGTGCACCGGCGCCACCGGTGCGAAAAAACCACGAGACCGGGGCCGCCGCCCCGGTCCGCCTCTCGTGGCGCACCCAGTGGTGGGTGCGTTTGGTTCCCGCTGTGTGATGGGGTGCCCGTGGCACGGTCCCGGGACCGTGCCGGTGGGCTGTCGGGAACGATCATTCCTGACGCGCCTTGCCCTTTTCTTGCCGCGGCGCACAGCCACGACCCTGCACGCCTCGCAGGCGCGACAGAACCGCTGGTCAGCGGCTGTTTCTACGGGGCAAGCCGGGATTGGCTCAGGAGGCCTGGATGCCGCGCAGACCGGACCACGCCAGCGTCGCGACCTGGTCGGCCAGGACCCCGGGTGCCGGTTCCAACGGGCCGTCGGTGGCCGTGCCGAGCCAGTTGCGGCTGGTCACCTCCGCGATCCCGACGATGCCGTGCGCCAGCAGACGCCGCTGGTCGGCGGCGAGGCCTTCGATGACGATCAGATCCGCGATGGTCTCGGCCATGTCGGCTTCGAAGCCGCGCACGATCCGCGCGAACTCGGGATCCAGCCCGGTTCCGGGTCCGAACAACACGAGAAAAGCGTCACGATTGCGCGCGACGAAGGTGAAGTACGCGGTGAACCCGTTCCTCACCTGACCGCGCGGGGAGGTCGCGGCCGCGGTCGCGGCGAGGATTTTCGCGGCGAGACGGTTCCCCACGTCATCGAGCACCTCGCCGAACAGGTCTCGCTTCGACGCGAAGTGCTGGTACAGAACAGGCTTGGTGACGCCGGCGGCCGCGGCGATCCGATTCATGGCGGTGCCCTGGAATCCGTTGTGCGCGAACTCGCTCAGCGCCACGTCCAAGAGTTGACGGCGGCGCTGTCGGGCAGGGAGTCGATTCGACACCGGGGCTCCGTATCGGGGAAGGCACCTGGGTCTGGATCGACCGGCGGCGCGCGGACGTCGCAGATGTTACCGCGCGGTAATATCTGGGGTCCAACAGTGTCGGCGCGTGATCACTTGTAGCGGAGCACGCCCCGGATGTTCCTGCCGTTCCGCATGTCGTCGTAGCCCTGGTTGATCTCGTCCAGGGAATATTCCTTGGTGACCATGCCGGCCAGGTCCAGCTGGCCGAGGCTGAACAGTTCGAGCATCTTGGGAATGTCCGCCTTGGGGTTCGCCGAGCCGAAGATCGTGCCGATCAGCTTCTTCTCCATCAGGGTCAGGTCCACCAGGCTGATCTGGATGTGATCCTCGCTCATCGGATGGATATTGGTCACCACGACCCGGCCGCGCTTCGCCGTGAGTGCCATGATCGCCCCGATCTGCTCCCCGTCACCCACGCCCATCGCGCAGATCACGACGTCGCAGTTGCGACCCCAGGTGACCTCGGAGACCAGGGCGGTCGCCTCGGAGAGGGAGTTCGCGAAATGCGTCGCACCGAACTTCTTCGCCAGGTCACGCTTGGCCTCGACCGGGTCGATCGCGATGATGTTGCGCGCCCCCGCGATGCGGGCACCCTGGATCGCCGCGGCGCCGATGCCTCCGACGCCGATCACCATGACGTTGTCCCCCGGCGTGACCTGCGCCGCGTACACCGCGGACCCCCAGCCGGTGGTCACACCGCAACCCACCAGACAGGCGAGCTCCATCGGGATCTGCGGGTCGATCTTCACACAGCTGAACGCGTTGACCACGGTGTGGTGGGCGAACGTGCCCAGACACACCATGGTGTAGATGTCCTCGCCGTCGGCGCCGTGGTGCCGGGTCGTGCCGTCCAACTGGATACCCAGCAGCAGCGCGGCCCCGTTGTCGCACAGATTCGAATGTCCGCTCGCGCACGACGGGCAGTGTCCACAGGACGGCACGAAACTGAACACCACGTGGTCACCCGGGGCGACATGGGTGACTCCGTCGCCGACCTCCAGCACGGTGCCCGCGCCCTCGTGGCCGCCGATGATGGGCAGCGCGCCGGCGAGGTCACCGGTCACCAGGTGTTCGTCGGAGTGGCACATACCCGACGCGGTCAACTCGACGAGGACCTCCCCGGCTTTGGGTGGGTCGAGCTGGATCGTCTCGACGCTCCAGGGTGCGTGCAGCTCCCGGAGCACGGCGGCTTTGGTCTCCATGGTGTGATACCCCTTTTTCGTGGTCCGACCCGCGGGTCGGTGGTCACCCTACCCTGCCCGGGTCGACCGGCGGTACGGCCGGGTGCCGGTGCGGCCCATGGAGGCACCCCGACACGGGGCGCCTCCATGGGCACCGGCCCGCCGACGGCCGGTCACCCGTCGGCCCGGGCCGGCTCTGCCGGTGCGGACGCGTCAGTCCTCAGCCGGTGGGTTCGGCTGCAGGGTTGCGACATGCTGGCCTTCCGCGGAAGCCAGGAAGTTCGCCCACATTCCCTGGGTGTTCCCGTAGCCGGGGCCCAGCTCGCCCAGCCATCCGACCCACCAGGCGACCTCCTCGGTCGATCCCGAGCGGAGCAGCGCGGCCTGGTAGGAGCAGTTGACCCAGAAGGTGTGTTCCTCGGTGCTGTGTACGAACGACCACGCGACGTGCAGGCGCAGTGCCTGTGACGGCGAGTCGCCCAGCACCCCGGACCAGTAGGCCATGCCGCTCTCGTCGGGCTCGCGGCCTTCCAGGATGATCGGGTACAGCGACGCCAACCAGTCGTGCGCGTTGTCGTCGACGCTGTCATAGTATTCCTGGCTCGCCAGCAACGTGGCTTTGAGGTTCTCGATGTCCTTCGCGGTCGCCAGATAGGTCATCGCCGAGCCGAATTCGGCATCGGTCGGTCCGCGGTGCAGGACCTGCCCGTAGAAACGACCGACGGATCCGGCGAGCACCTCGGGTGCGTGGACGAAGTAGTTCGCGACATCGTGGCGTGAGGCACCGTCATCCAGCCGGTTCGTCCAGTAGGAAAGGCCCCCCGCGTCGGGACAGCGCTGCAGTGCCTCGACGTACAGGTAGCGGACGTACATCGCATTGGGCGTCGACGCCGGACACTGGGTTTCCGGCACGGTGGTGGGCGGTGCGGTGGTGGGCGGTGCGGTGGTGGGCGCCGCGGTGGTGGTGGGCGCGCCCTCGGCACCCACGACACCGGCTGACGCTCCGAAACCCGCACCGATCAGTGCGGCGACACCGAGTACCGCACCGGCACGGCGCGATCGACGGCCGATCTTTGACATGATGAATCCCCTTACGATTAATCGTGCCGGCATCAGGGTTGCACGAGTCCCGAACTTCTTCGGAATGCACCGCCTCCCCGGCAGCCGGACGTTGTTCGAATCCGACACCACGAGGTGTCCGCCTCACCGGGGGGCGGAATCGTCCTCCAGCGAACAGATCGATTCTACCATGTCGGAACGCGGTATTTCACCGATCTTCGAGCGCCCCTCCGCCGGCGCCGTCACGTGGTGTTCCTGGGGTCGCCCGAGAGCGTCCGCGTCGCGGAGGGGCGCATCGACTGTGCAGGGGACCAGTTGTGTCCTGCGCGATCGGTGCTCGCCGGCCGGGACCGCCACCGGCACGGGATGGCATCGGGCAGGTAGGGGGCAGATAAGGTCGCGGATGCGCCTTCGGTGCGGCGTCCTGGCCAGGCACGAACCGGAGCGTTCTGTGCCGTCGACTCGAAGGGGACATTGCCATGTCGATCACCGAATCCACCACCAGCGCCGAAACCGACGAAACCGCAGAGGAATCCGCCGAGAGTCCCGAGGTCGAAGTGCTCGTCGAGGAGATCTCCATCGACGGCATGTGCGGCGTCTACTGAGCCGCGCCGCCACGGATCGACTGACCATGCCATGACGGTCACCCTGGACAAGCCCTACCGATTGAACGACCAGGTCGCGCTCCGGCCCGAACCGTTCGGCGCGCTCGCCTACAACTACGAGAATCGCCGCCTGGTGTTTCTGCGATCGCCCGACATCGTCCGCGTGGTGGAAGGGCTCGGCGAGGCAACCGATGCCAGAGGCGCGCTCGACGCCGCCGGCATCGCCGAAGCCCGCACCGACGCGTTCGTTGCCGCGCTGTCGGAACTCGAGAACGCAGGAGTGATCCATGCTCGTCGATGAACTCGAACACGGACTCGACGCCCCGATCTGTCTGACCTGGGAACTCACCTACGCCTGCAACCTGGCGTGCGTGCACTGTCTGTCGTCCTCGGGGCGGCGTGACCCACGCGAACTCACCACGTCCGAAGCCAAAGCCCTCATCGACACCTGGGCCGAGATGGGTGTCTTCTATGTCAACATCGGCGGCGGCGAACCCACGATCCGCAGGGACTTCTTCGAACTGGTCGACTATGCGATCGACCACTCCGTCGGGGTGAAGTTCTCGACGAACGGCTCACGCATCGACCGGGCCATGGCCGAGCGCCTGGCCGCCATGGACTACCTGGACGTACAGATCTCGATCGACGGCGCCACGGCCGAGGTCAACGACGCCGTGCGAGGGCCGGGCAGCTTCGCGATGGCCACTCGCGCGATGGACAACCTGGCCGCTGCCGGATTCGGCCCGTTCAAGATCTCGATCGTGATGACCCGCCACAACGTCGACCAGCTCG
>CAZEAV010000103.1:0-8096 GCA_964510215.1 uncultured Iamiaceae bacterium | reverse complement strand
GCGGTCCGCCGAGCTCGAAAGCACCGGTGGGGTTCACCAGCACGCGGAAGTCGTCGTCGGCGAACTGCTCGGGCACCAGGGGCCGGATGACGTGCTCGATCAGATCGGGTTTGATGACGGTCTCGGCGTCGATGCCCGGTGCGTGCTGGGTCGAGATCAGCACCGTGGTCAGGCGCACCGGCTTGCCGTCTTCGTAGTCGAAGGTCACCTGGGTCTTGCCGTCGGGACGCAGGTACGGCAGCAGGCCGGAGCGTCGCACCTCGGCGAGGCGCTCGGCGAGGCGGTGGGCCCACCAGATCGGCATCGGCATCAGCGACGGCGTCTCGTTCGTCGCGTACCCGAACATCATCCCCTGGTCGCCTGCACCCTGGGCGTTCAACACGTCCTCGCCGGAAACTCCGGTGCGGGTCTCGAACGCCGTGTCCACGCCCTGGGCGATGTCGGGCGACTGCGGGTCGATCGAGGTGATCACCCCGCAGGTGTTGCCGTCATAGCCCACCGATTCACGGTCGTAACCGATTCCCTTGATCGTCTCGCGGACCACATTGGGGATCTCGACATACGCGGAGGTGGTGATCTCTCCTGCGACCAGCGCCAGCCCGGTGGTCACCAGCGTTTCACAGGCCACACGAGCCATGGGATCCTGGGCGAGGATGGCGTCGAGGATCGAATCGGAGATCTGATCGGCAACCTTGTCAGGATGCCCTTCGGTCACCGATTCTGAAGTGAAGGTCCAACTGGTCACAGGGTACTCCTCTTGAGGGATGGGGAAAGGTCTGCATTCGTCTGTGGTGGGGTGTCGCGGCTCCGTCGGCGGACCACCGCGTCCAACACGGCCGCCGCGATCCGGTGCTTGTCCGCCAGAGGCACCTCGGTGCGGGCCCCGCCGGCCTCGATGATGACCACCTCGTTCGTGTCGTGGGCGAAACCCACGTCCGGGGCGGACACGTCGTTGGCGACGATCAGATCGACGCCCTTGTCGGCGAGCTTTGCCGTCGCGTGGGTGAGGACATCGTCGGTCTCGGCCGAGAACCCGACGATGGTCTGACCGGGACGCCGCTCACGGGTGAGCTCGGTGAGAATGTCGACGGTGGGTTCCAACGCGAGCACGGGAACCCCGTCGGCCTTCTTGATCTTGGTGGCCGCCACCTGGACCGGGCGGAAGTCGGCGACGGCTGCCGCCATGATCACGATGTCACTTGCCGCGGCCGACTCGGCGACGGCCGATCGCATCTCTTCGGCGGTGTCCACCCGCCGGCATTCCACTCCCGCGGGCGCGGCCAGGTCGGCCGCGGTCACCAACACGACGGCCGCGCCCCGGGCCGCGGCCTCCGCGGCCAGCGCGTGACCCTGCTTCCCACTGGAACGATTCCCCAGGTAACGAACCGGGTCAACCGGCTCACGCGTACCGCCCGCGGTGACGAGCACGGTGGTGCCGGTCAAGTCTTTCGTCGCAGCGGTTGCGAAATGGGTTTCAACCGCAGTGAGAATCGTGGCCGGATCTGCCAGGCGGCCGGGCCCGCTGTCGCCGCCGGCGAGCGGGCCGTCCGTCGGCGGCACGATGAGCGTGCCCCGGCGCGCCAGCAGGGCGAGGTTGTCCTGGACGGCGGGGTGCTGGAACATCTCGGTGTGCATCGCCGGGCAGATCATCACCGGCGACCGGGTCGCCAACATGGTCGCGGAGAGCACGTCGGCCGAAGCGCCCGTGGCATAGGCGCTGATCAGATGTGCCGTCGCCGGAACCACGAGGACGAGATCGGCCGATTTCCCGAGATGGGTGTGCGGGCTGGGCTCGGGTCCGTCGTACAGACCGACCCGCGCGGGTTCAGAAGCAAGAGCCGAGAACGTGGCCGCGCCGACGAACCGCAACGCGTTGTGGGTGAGCACAGGCGAGACGAACGCGCCCGCCTCGACGAGTCGGCGGCACACCTCCACCGCCTTGTAGGCGGCGATACCGCCGGACACCCCGAGCACGATGTGCCTGCCGTGCAAGTTCATCGGGCGTTTCCCGCAGGAACGGCTTGACTACTCGTCGTCGGAGTCGTTCGCCACGGCCGCCTCGGCGGTGGCGTCGGCCGCGGCCTGTGCTTCCGCGGCGAGCTCTTCGGCGGAGACCCATTCGATCTTGTCGAGTGCAATCTCCTCGAACGCGATCGACAGCGGCTTGCGGGCCTGTGTGGTGACCTGGGGTGGGACCAACCCGACCTCCGCGGAGCCCAGCTCACCGAAGTAGCTGTTGATCTGCCGAGCGCGCATCGACCCGAACGTGACCAGTCGGAACTTGGAGCCCGCGCGATCGAGCAGCTCCTCGATCGGTGGGTTCATCATCGTGTCGTGCTGCCAGGCCATCGGTACTCTGTTCTCGGATGCGATTGGGACGCGCGACGCGCGTGCGCGTCCGCTCGGCAATGTTACCAGACGGCGCCGGATCCGGACTCCTCCCCGGCGCGCGTGGCCGCCACGAGCGCCCGAACCGCGGCGACCGTCGCATCCAAGTCGTCGTTCACGATCTCGGTCGCACCGAGCCGCGCCGCCTCGGCCCGCTCGGCCGCCGCCACCGCCAGACGGCTCTCGATCTTGTCCGCAGGATCGCCGCGACCTTCCAGACGCCGCTTCAGTTCTGCCTCGGATGGCGCGGTGAGAAAGATCAGCAACGCGCCAGGGTCCTTGCGGTGGACCTGTGCCGCCCCCTGCACGTCGATCTCCAGAACCACGTCACGTCCCGGCGGGGCTTCGGGGATCGGCGTGCCGTAGCGGTTGCCCTGGAACTCCGCCCATTCCAGAAAGCCCCCGCGATCGACCTCGGCATCGAAGGCGTCACGGGTCACGAACCGGTACGCGTCTGGGTCCTCGCCCGAACGCCGGGCGCGGGTCGTCCAGGATCGGCTGACCCAGAGCGACGGATCCTCGGCCGTCAGCGCACGAACCACGGTTCCCTTTCCCACCCCACCGGGACCCGAGACGACGACGATCAGGGGTGGGTGTCTCCGAACAACGCGAGGAGCGCGGCCCGTTGCTGCTGACCGACGCCACGCACCCGCCTGGTCTCGGAAATCCCGATCTCCTCCATGGTCCGCCGCGCCTTGACCTTGCCGACCCGGGGCAATGCCTCGAGGACGGCGAGGATCTTCATCTTCGCGACCACGTCGTCGGATTCCGCGCGTTCGAAGAGCTCGGGCAGCGTCACCAGGCCCATTTTGAGCATGTCCTTCAGTTCGGCCCGTGCGCGCCGAACCTCGGCCGCCCTGGCGAGGTTCGCGGCACGTTGTTCGGGGGTGAGGCGGGGCGGATCGGCCATCCTCGGACACTACCCCAGCGCGCCGCGACCGTGACGAGGATTCGCGACCGGCGCGACCTTCAGTGGCGCCAGGCCCACAACGTCCCATGCCCCCAGTAGTTCGCGCGGACGTGGCCGACCTGGAACCCGCGGGCCTCACACAGCGCGCGCATGTCGTCGAGCGCATCGTAATCATCGACGTCACGCCGGTGGTATTCCATCACGATGACCAGCGGCCCGGTTGCGTCGAGGCGTGCATCGGCCAGGATGGGCCATTCGCCGCGCTCGATGTCGATCTTGCAGAAGTCCGCCTGCTCGGTCATCGCAACGAGGTCCACCGCCGCAACGGACACCGAGTCCGGGGTTGCCCACTTGCCCTCGGCGACATAGGACGCCGACCCGTGGCCCGCGGCGAAAGCCGTGGAGCCCTCGTGGTCCGTCGCGGCCGCCGCGACGACGGTGATGCGGCCATCGCCCCCCGCGGCCGCCAGATGCCGCAGTGCTGCCAGATTCGACGGATCGGGTTCGATCGCGGTGATCTGGGCGTGGGGCCAACGACTGGCGGCAAATGCGCTGAACACCCCGACATTGGCTCCCGCATCGATGATGACCGGATGTGTGCCGATCTGGTCGACGAGGTCGGCGGGCGGGTCGTAGCAACGTCTGCGGATGATCTCGTCCAGCATCTCCAGCCCACCCTGGCGGTGATCGATGACGACGAGCACGTCACCATCGCGCAGCCGGTAGTCCGTCGGCCCCGCCTTGCGGGCCGCTCGCCAAAGAAAGTGCCACGGCGTGGTCAGTGTCCATGCCGCGGGAACGAAGCGGATGCCGGCCAGCGCACCCAGGATCGGCCGCACCCGCTCGTGGAGGAGGAGCCGACCGATCGGGTTGTGGTGCGCGAAAGCCCGGATCCGGTTCAGCATCCGCGACCCATCAATCGCGGCGCGCGGCGTCGACTTCCGAGACCAGTCGGGCAGCGGCCGCAACAGGATCGGGGTCCGCGGTCACCGGGCGCCCGACGACGAGAAGGTCGGCCCCGGCGTGGACCGCCTGGGTCGGTGTGACCCGACGGGCCTGATCGTCCGCGGCGGCGCCTCGCGGCCGGATTCCGGGGACCGCGATGGTCATCCGGGGCGCGTACGTACGGGCCTCTGCCGCATCGGTGCCGGCACACACGATGCCCCCGGCTCCTGCGGTGAGCGCGGTCCTGACCCGCTTCGCGAGAATGTGCTCGGGGGCGGTGCCGTCGCTGGTGAGCACGGTCACCGCCAGCACGCGCGGTTCAGGCGATCCCACCGCGGACGCCCCGTCGGAGAACCCTTCGACACCGGCATGCACCATGTCGACGCCACCGAACGCGTGCACCGTGAGATAGCGGGCACCCAGCGCCCCCATCACCCTGGCCGCATGGTTCACCGTGGTCGGAATGTCACACAACTTCAGGTCCGCGAAGACCTCGAAACCCCGATCGACGAAGGTCGTGATGGCGTCGGGTCCCGCGGCGCTGTAGAGCTCGAGCCCCACCTTGACCACCCCGAAGTACGCCTCCAGCGACCGTGCCAGCCTGGTTGCCGAAACCAGATCGTCCACATCGAGTGGCAACACCAGGCGATTGCGGACATCCGGCGGCACGGCACCCGCCGTCTCGGTTGCCGGCGGTGTGCCGGAAGCGCTAGTGGCCATGGGCTCCTCCGATGAGCTGTTGGAGTTTCTCGACGTGATGGGACACACACCATTGTTCCAGTTCACGGCCCACCCGGGTGAGCACCCTGGGGTCGGCGAACGTGGCGGTGCCCACCTGCACCGCGGCCGCTCCGGCGAGAATGAGCTCGACGGCGTCGACCCCACGTGCCACCCCACCGACCCCCACGACGGGCAGATCCGGGTGCGCTTCGTGGATGTCGTAGACCGCGCGGACGGCCAGGGGATGGATCGCCTGACCCGAAACCCCGCCTCCGCCCGCGGCCAGTACCGGCCGTCGGGTGTCGGGGTCGATGACCATGCCGAAGTACGTGTTCACCAGTGTGACCGCCTCCGCGCCCGCTCCCCACACGCCGCCGGCGACATCGACGAGGCGATCGGTGTTGGGGCTCAACTTCGCCCACAGCGGCCGGTCCGTCTCGGATCGGCAGGCCGCGATCACCTCGCCCGCCACCGCTGCGTCATGCGCGAACAGTTCCCGACCCGCATCGGTGTTCGGGCACGACAGATTCACCTCTATGGCCACGATCTCAGCCGGCGCGTCGGCGAACAGCCGTGCTGCGGCAACGTACGAGGCGACATCGTGCCCCCAGATGCTCACGACCACCCGCTCCACGCCCTGGGAACGCAATGCCGGCAGGTCGTCGTCCAGCCACGCCGCGATTCCCGGCCCCTGGAGCCCCACCGCGTTCAGCATGCCGACCGGGGTCATGTGCACCCGCGGCGCGGGGTTGCCCGGCCACGGCTCCACACAGAGCGACTTCGCGACGAATGCCCCCAGGGTGCCCAGGTCGACGTACTCGGACAACTCGGTGGCGTGTCCGGCAGTCCCCGACGCGTTCATCACCGGCCATGGAAGGTGCACCGACCCCACACGGGTCGGCAGGTCCACCGTGGGAACTCCGAGACGTTCAGCCCGACGCCGGCGAAGAGGCCTGGCTCTCCTGGAGGTTGCGGACGACGAGTTCGGAACGTGACCATTCGGTCATGCCTTTTGCGGCCGCGAGCGCCGCCGCCCCGGTCGTGAGAATGGGGATGCGCGCGACGCCGGCGGCGGAGCGGATGTAATCACCGTCCGCGCGGGGGCCACGGCCGCGCGGCGAGTTCACGACCAGTTGGATCTTCCCCGCCTCGATGAGTTCAACGGCCGATGGACCGGTGCCCTCGCCGACCTTCGCGACTTCGATCGCCACTTCGACGCCGGCGTCGCGCAGCGCGTTCGCCGTGCCGGAGGTGGCGGCGATCTCGAAGGAGAGTTCCCGGAACTCTTTGGCCGCGGTGACACCGACCTTCTTATCCCGGTCGGCCAGGGAGATGAAAACACATCCCGATTCGGGCAGGGCGTCGCCCGCGGCGATCTGGCTCTTCGCGAATGCCATCCCGAAGGACGTGTCCACTCCCATCACCTCGCCGGTGGAATGCATTTCAGGGCCGAGAATCCGGTCGGCGCCCGGGAATCGGTTGAACGGCAGCACGGCTTCCTTCACCGCGACGTAACCGGTCACCGGGTCGGCGAGGAGGCCCTCGTTGCGTAGTTCGGCCAGTGTCGATCCCGCCATCACCCGTGTCGCCACCTTGGCGAGTACGACGCCGGTGGCCTTGGCGATGAACGGCACGGTGCGCGACGCCCGGGGATTCGCCTCGATCACGAACACCTCGTCCCGGCCGTTTGCATGCTGCACGGCGAACTGCACGTTGATCAGCCCCCGGACATCCAGGGCGTCGGCGATCCGCCGCGTGTGGGAGGTGATCACCGCGGTCGTTTCCGGGGACAACGAATAGGGCGGGATCGCACACGCCGAGTCGCCCGAGTGCACGCCCGCCTCCTCGACATGCTCCATGACCCCACCGAGCAGGAAGTCGCCGGACCGATCCCGCAAGGCGTCCACGTCGACCTCGGTGGCGTCCTCGAGGAACTCGTCGATCAGCACCGGCCGATCGGCGGCGATCCCCCCGTCCGCGCCCACGGCGCCGAACGACGCCAGCTCCCTCATCGCTCGGGCGAGGTGCTCGGCGTCGTAGACGATCTCCATGGCGCGCCCGCCCAGCACGTAACTGGGCCGCAACAGCACCGGATAGCCGACCTCGTCGACGATCGCCTCCGCGGCTGCCACATCGGTGGCCGTGCCACCCCTGGGCTGGGGAATCCCCAATTCGGAACACAGGGCATTCCAGTGCTCGCGGTCCTCGGCGGCGTCGATGGATGCGGGACTCGTCCCCAGGACCAAATCCTCGCCCAGCCGGCCCGCGAGCTTCAGCGGGGTCTGGCCGCCCAGCGCCACGATCACCCCGACGACCCCCGGAGAGCCCGGCGGCGACGCCGCGGTCTCGGCGTCGATCACGTTCAGGACGTCCTCCAGGGTGACCGGCTCGAAGTACAGCCGATCCGAGGTGTCGTAATCGGTCGACACCGTCTCGGGATTGCAGTTGATCATGATCGTGGCGAAACCCGCATCGTGGAGCGCGAAGCTGGCGTGCACACAGCAGTAGTCGAACTCGATTCCCTGACCGATCCGATTCGGCCCGGATCCCAGGATGATCACCTTCCCGCGGGTGTCCGCGGCGACCTCGCTGGAGTCCTCCCACGTGGAGTAGTGGTACGGCGTGTCCGCAGCGAATTCCGCGCCGCAGGTGTCCACGGTCTTGTAGGTTGCCACGACCCCGGCTTCCAGACGCGCGGCGCGCACCTCGGCCTCGTCGACGCCCCACAGATAGGCGAGTTGTGCGTCGGCGAACCCCAGACGCTTCGCCCGCCGCCAGTCCGACCGGCGCATGGCCGCCATTCCGCTTCCGGCGAGAAACTGCCGCTCCTCGGTGATCCTGGCCATCTGATCCAGGAACCACGGATCGACCTTGGTGGCTGCCGCCACCTCGTCGACGCTCATCCCCCGCCTGAGCGCCGCTTCGAGTTGGAACGGTCGGTCCGGCGTACCCACCGACGCAGCAGCGAGCAGTTCGGCGTCACTGAGCGCATCCGTCGCCCGCTCACCGGGGTCGACGTTCAGCCCGAGGCGCCCCAGCTCCAGGGAACGCAACGCCTTCTGCAACGACTCACAGAAGGTCCGGCCGATCGCCATGATCTCGCCGACGGCCTGCATCTGGGTACCCAGTACCC
>CAZEAV010000102.1:0-8127 GCA_964510215.1 uncultured Iamiaceae bacterium | reverse complement strand
CCGCGGGTGACCGGGTCGTCTTCGACGTCGCCGCGAACGTGGGCGGCTACGAGGGCGGGTTGGGCACCACGGTGGTGACCGACATCGATGAAACCGAGCCCACACGGGCAACAGATCCCTTGGCGGTGCGTGCCGGCGCGACACTCGACGCGATCGTGGCCGCATGTCGACCGGGGGTCACCGGTCCGGCGGTGCGGGCAGCGGCGACGTCCGCCGGTGAGGCCCTGGGCGTCGAGCCGGTCGTCACCGGTATCGGCATGGGCGTGGAACCCCCGGTCGTCACTGCGACCCTCGGCGACGATGTCGTGCTGGAAGCGTCCATGGTTCTCGCCGTCCAGGCGTGGGTGGCCGAGCCGGGTACCGGTGGCTGGTACGAACGACGGCTGGTGGTGGTGGACGAACCCGCCCGCGTCATCGACCCGCGACCGGCCCGCGACGACCCAGGAGGCAGCCGATGAGCACCGAAGAACCCCGCAGCGCCGACACCGATGCGCCAACGGTCGATCTGGATCACCACTCGCCCGAGTTCCACGAGCGCCGGCTGGATGAGTGGGCGACGTTGCGCGAGGCATGCCCGGTCGCCTGGAACACCCACTACGACGGGTTCTGGATGGTGGCCGGCCACGACGAGGTCGCCGCCGTCGCCCGCGACAGTGCCACCTATTCCAGCCGCTACGACGCCGAGCCGATCGACGGGATCGACTACGTGGGCATCGCCGGTTACCCCCGACCCCGAGCCATACCCAAAGCCGGCATCGCCGAGGTCGAGGGCGCCGAGCACCTCGCGCTCCGCCGCGCGATGAACCCGTTCATGGTGCCCAAAGCCGTGGCGCGCGCCCGGCCGCTGATGCAGCGGACGGCGACCTGGTTCCTGGACCAGGTCATCGAGTCCGGGCACATGGATCTGGTGGACGATTTCGCCTCGCCGGTGCCGGCCATCCTGACGATGGACCTGGTGGGCCTGCCCCTGGAGAACTGGCACCGGTACGCGGAGCTGTTCCACGCCGCGGTGGCCCATGACCCAACCGACCCCGAAGCGCGGCGCACGCACGGGTATCTGCCCGCCATGTACGCCGAGATGGACGACGCGATCGCGGACCACCGGGCGAATCCCCGCGACGACCTGTTGAGCGCGCTGCTCGACGTGCGTGTGGATGAACGACAACTCGACCACGATTCGGTGCGGGCGGTGCTGTGGAACCTCATCGGCGGGGGCCTGGACACGACCACGTCGCTCACCTCGCTGACCCTGAACCATCTGTTCCACCATCCCGACCAACGCCGCGCCCTCATCGACCAGCCCGACCTGCTGCCGTTGGCGACCGAGGAGTTCCTGCGGTACTTCTCGGTGAACGAAACCCTCACCCGCACCGCCACCTGTCCCGCCGAGCTGGGCGGCCGGCGCATCGACACCGGCGACGTGGTGCTGATCAGCTGGTTGTCGGCCAACCGAGACGTCACCAAGTTCGAGCGGCCCGACGAAGTGACGCTGCAGCGCGAGTTCAACCCGCATCTGGCGTTCGGCGTCGGGCCGCACCGCTGCATCGGCATGCACATCGCCCGAGCGTTGTTCGGGGTGCTCGTCACCGAGGTGCTCACCCGTATCCCCGACTACACCGTCGACGTGCACGCCACCCGCTTCTATGCGACGAATCCCGAGTTGAACGGCGTGGTGCACCTGCCGGTCACCTTCACCCCTGGCGAACGCCGGGGTCCCGCCGAACGGCCGTTCTAGACCAGGTCGTCCGGGTCACGACGCGGGATCGTGACCCGAGCCCGGGCGCGGCGGTGGCCGGGCATCATTGCCCGGCCACCGTTGGCGCTACTGGTTCTCGGCCCGATCCGGGCCGACTGCGTGTGGTGGGGTTCAGCCCGTGTACTTCGGGGTGCCCGACACCGGGTTGGCGGCGCCCGAGTTCTGGCTGACCTTCTTCACCGCCGGGGTGGTGGGCTTGTTGGTGCAGGCGTCCGGGTCGTTCACCTGGGTGGTGCCTGAGGTGACGACCGTCCCGTTCGCATCGGTCAGCGTCACCTCCACCGGGTCGCCGTGCTTGAGGCCGTGCATGTCGTCGATGTCCACGGTGACGTCCTTGGTTCCGGGAGCATCGACGGTCACCTCGGCGGATCCCATCCTCTGGCCGTCCTCGGTCGTCAGCGTGAGCGTGTAGTGACCGGCGTCCACGAAGTCGATCGTGAAGATGCCGTTGCACCCGTTGCTGGTGACGTTGGTGATCGTGGTCAGGGGAATCGAGGGCGTCGTGGTCGAGGTGGTCGACGTGCTCGACGACGTGCTGGTGGTCGACGTGCTCGTCGTCGTGGTCACGTTCTCGTCGGCCACGCTGAACACCAGGTGAGACGTAACCGACGCGCCATCGAGCAGCGGCGAGATGATGCCCGAGAGACCGCCACAGCTATCCGTGAGTGCAGGCACATCCACCGAGTTGCTGGTGACGTCGATCTCCTGCGTCGCCGGGTCATAGGTGCCGGAGTAGTCGAGCGTTACCGGCCCGACCGAACATGGGCTCAGATCCTTGTCCAGCTCCTCAACACGGTCCAGGTTGACGGTCTCGACATCGGTGAAGGTCACCGTGTTGTCACTGGCGATCGAACCATTCGTGATCGGACCGCCGTTGGTGAACGAGAAATCCACCGTGGCGTCACCGATGAGCGTGCCCGGAACGGTGAACGAACCGTCCGCGATCTGGACCGTACCGGTGAGGTCGCCGCTGGAGTCGTCCCAGGAACCGTCGAAGACCGAGCCGTCCGGCGCGGTGAGATCCGTCGTCGTCGGCGGGGTACCCGGCAAGGTCAGGGTCAGACCCCCGGTCAGGTTCGAATGGATGTCGTGAGTTGCCGCTCCTGCCGGCATCGCCGCGAAGAACCCCGCAGCGGCAAGTGCCACCGCGGCGCCGATCGCGCCCAGTCGTGGAATCGTTTTCATGACCTCTCCTTGGTGGAAAACGCCCCCGTCCAGGGAGCACCGGGACACTTTAGCCGGTGTTTCGTCCGATGGGAAGAGCCAAGGTGCATCGTCAACGATCGAGATGCCGTCTCACCGTGTGCCGTATCGGGCACGCTGCGCGCGCCTCAGCTCGAACGGCCGCCTTCGACACCGGCGTAGAGGAACCCGTAGGCCTCGTCGCGATGGGGGATCCCGGTGGCGGCAAGCGCGGGGCCCCAGTCGCCGTTCACCGCCGGGTCGTTCTCCTCCATCCCGTGGTCGGCGACGATGAAGAACGAAGACGCATCCCACACCCCGGCGCGCCGCACCGCGTCGAGCACCTGGCCCAACCGGGCGTCGGTGTCGCGCAGTGACGCCGCGGCGATGTCCGAATGGGGGCCCCCGGCATGGAACGCGGCGTCGGTGAGGGAGAAGTTCACCCACATGAACCGGGGCAGCTCACCGTGCGCCCCGTCGAACGCGTCGACGGCCTGGGTCATCGACAGATGGTCGATCCGGGACGACACCTGGTAGTCCTTGTGCGGTCGCACGAACCGTTCGGTGGAGAACGGCAGGTCCTCGGCCCGGGGCGGGCGGTCGATCGCTCCGCCGGCGCGCATGGTGGCGAAGATCGACACGTCCGCGCCCACGTCGCACATCTCGTTGCAGGACACGCAGAGCGCGTCCGGCCAGGTGCGCTTGACGGCCTGGTGCAAAGTCTCGACCGCCGGGTTGAGATTCGCCATCGAGAAGGCCCAGGTCTCGGGCGAGTTGGTGATGACCTGTGCGCCCGCCGTCTTGTCGTACCAAGCGTTGTTGATGATGCGGTGGTGGCCCGGATGCGCGCCGGTGAGGATGCCCGTGTGGTTCGCGAGCGTGAGCGTGGGCAGCGACGACATGGCGCCGTGGCCGAAGGACACGCCGTCCGCGATGAGTCCGGCGACGTTCGGGATCTCTCCGGCGTCGGCCATCTCGTGCAGCACGTTCGCGTTGCACCCGTCGAAGAGGAACCCGACGACGTGGCGGGGCCGGCTCCGCACCTCGTCGAACAGGCCGGGCTGTACCTCGCCGTCCTGCCAGGCCAACAGTGCGTCGCCGCGGGCCAGGCCGTTCGGGCCGACCCCGTCTGTGGGGGCGGCACCCATGAGCGCCAGCACGGTCGGCGCCACATCGACGAGTTTGCAGGCGCGGGGCACCACCCCGAGGCGGCGGACGCCCGCGCCCGACAGCACGAACGGTGCCCGGGCCTGCACGACGGTCGGCGACCCGTGCTCGCCGCGGTGGCCGCCCTGGTCCTCCCAGTTGTGGGACGAGGTGTGCTCGCAGACCAGATCGGGTGACCAGGGCGCATCGAAGATCTGGGACACCATCTCGTAGGCGAAGGGATAGGACACCCGGGTGCGGTCCGGCCAGCGGTTGGCCCGCTCCGCGGTGGCCGGGGCGAACCGGTCGAGCGCCTGGTCTGCGAGCGGGTTGCGGCCCTGCACCGACGCGACCTCATAGCGCCATCCGGAGCCTTCGCCATGGCGGGTGAAGCGCACCGTGCCGTCCACCGCCCGGGCGAAATACACCGGCTCGGCGGTGGTGCGGTCCACCCCGAGCACCACCTCGACGATTGGTTCCAGGGCCGGATCCATCAGCGCGTCGGTGAGCGCCGTCACGTGCTCGGGGTCCGGAACCGGGGACGAGAGTGCCAGGGGAGCGGGGTCGGTCAGGGTCATGGCCCAGACGGTAGGACACCGGGCCTCGGCGGTGTCGGGGAGTCCGAGGCGGCCGAGCGGCCCGCGGGGGTCAGGGCCGGCCGGGCAGCTCAACCCAACTCGGTGCGTCCCAGCGCCCGCGCGGCCTCGGGCACGAACGCTTCGGGGGCGAAGGGACCCGCCTCGACCGACGACAGGTCCAGCACCTCCAAGCGCACGTTCGACCCCACCGTGTCGAGCCAGACGACCGCGGAGGCGACGTCGTCGGCGGCGAGCGTGCGCATGGGGAAATGCACGTCGTCGAGCATGGGGGTGGCGACCGGGCCGGTGACCACGGTGTGCACGCAGATGCCGTCGCGCTCGACCTCCCGCCCCAGCGCCGCGGCGAACGCGTTGAGCCCAGCCTTGGACGCCGAGTACGCCGCCTTGCCCGGCTGGGGAGCCGTTGAGGACGACGACGAGAGGAACACGATGCGCCCGCCGGGTGGCATCGCGCCCAGCACCGCCGAGGAGACCACGAACGCGGAGCGCAGATTGGCCCGGACCACCTCGTCAAAGGTTGCGATGGATTCTTTCCGCACGAAGGTGCCGGCCATGATCCCCGCGGCGTGCACCACCAGATCCACCTGGTCCACCGCGGCGAGAACGGCCGCGAACGACGTCGGGTCGGTGGCGTCAGCCGCCACCGGGCGTGCACCCGTCTCTCGGGCGGCGGCGTCGAGGCGTTCGGGGTTGCGGGCGGTGATCACCACGTCGTAGTCGGCGTCGACCAGACGCTTGGCCGTGGCCAGACCGATGCCGCTCGACCCACCGGTCACGATCGCTAACCTGCGCGCACTGCCCATCGCGAAGAGGTTAGTTGTGGACTACTACGAGGGTTTTCGCATCGACACCGACGGCGACGTGCGCGTCGTGACGATGGATCGTGGCGACGAACTGAACGCGTTCACTGAGGCCTTCCACGCCGATTTCGTAGGCCTGTGGCGCCACCTCGCCGACGAGGACACCGCGGGGGCCTATGTGCTCACTGGAGCCGGGCGTGCGTTCAGCGCGGGCGGAAGCTACGACGACTTCGCGCGCCGCCGCGACGACCGGGCGGTGCGTCGCCGCAGCCTGCGCAACGCGCGGGCGCTCTTCGAGGCGATTCTGGAGGTGGAAGCGCCGATCGTGGCCGCGGTGAACGGCCCGGCCGTGGGGCTGGGGGCGACCATCGCGACGCTCTGCGACATCGTGTTCCTCTCCGAGCGGGCGTTCTTGGCCGACACCCACGTTGCCGTGGCGCTGGTGGCGGGCGTCGGTGCCGCGGTCACCTGGCCGGCGCACGTGGGGCTGCTGCGGGCCAAGCAGTATCTGTTGACCGGCGACCGGGTGGCCGCGCGCGACGCCGTCGCGCTGGGACTGGCCAACTTCGTGGTGCCCGCCGAGGCGTTGCTCGCCGATGCCACCGCGTACGCTCACCGGCTGGCCGCGCAGCCCGCCCAGGCGACCCGCGCCACCAAAGCGATCCTCAATCAGCATCTGCGGGCCAACGCGGTGCGGGCCCTGGGATTCGGTCTGGCCGCGGAGAGCGCCTCGCACGACACCGAGGACTACGAAACCGCGATCGAACGGTTGCGCCCGAGCTGACCAACCTCGGCCCGGCCCGATCCCCCTGACCAACCCGATCCCGCCACGAAATTCGTACGGAACTGGGGCTGACAGCCCCGGAACCGTACGAATTTGGGTGCAAGGGCGGCGGCCGGATCTGACTGACCCCTGTCCCCAGCCTCTTCGGAGATGAATGCCGCGGGTAACGAACAGCCCGATCCATTGTTGAAGTTCTCGGCGCGCTCGACAATTTCGGCGTTCACCTCGTCCCCGGAAGTGGTGTCGCGTCGCCGGATCGTCATTGCCTCCGCGACGTGGCGAGCCGAAGGCCCGCGGGTGGCATTGCGAAGTTCCGAACCCTTGAGAAATCCCCGGAGGTGGGGTACCGTTTTCCGCCGCGACGATAATCACGGCATCAGGCCGATGGTCATGACAAGAGATATGCGGATTTCGAAAGCGGCTGGCGTCGCGGCCGCTGCGGCGGTAACGGCTGCTGCTGCTGCTGGGGCGCCGTCCGGCGAACAGTCTGTGGAACCCGAACAGCCGATGCCAGGCGGGACTGAATGCTTGGATATCGCGCCGAACACGTCACCCGCCAATGCGGTCATAGCGTCACAGAACTGGGGTGGCTATGGCATCGACGCCGCCGCGGCTGGTGGCCACCGAGCGGACTTTGCCGAAGCGGAGTGGCATGATACTGGATCGTTTTCTGTGTTTCGGAAACCGAACCCATCGCTGCAATGAGAGGACCCATACTGACGGGGGGTCTTGTGCTGGCGTTGGTGATTGCTGCTTCCGGCTGTGGTGGGCCAGATCCCAATCGATCATCGGGCACTCCAATACCATCATCGCATGTCGCCCGAGGTGAGCTGAAAACCCGAACAGCTCGCGTCGGGCCATGCAAGAGCCAACCTGATCACGCAAATTTGAGGCTGACCAATGGGAGCGCCGTTCCTCGGGCGCTCACGAGATCGATTAACCGGAATGTTGCCGGGATCTACCATGAACTCTGCTCACGATTTATTCGAGGCGGCGTTCCTTCCGGCGCCATTGTCTGTCCGGAAGCCGGTCCCGGCGGGGGGAGTATGCGGATCAGCTTTTACAATCGCACGAAGCGAATCGACAACGTCACGTACGTCCCGACTGGTTGCACAGCGCTCTTTTCCGCCAAGCTCGGGACCCTCGGGTTCGTCGGGCCGAGTGAATCGCAATTTTCCAAGACGATGGCTCCTCTTCTCCGGGGGTTCGGCCTGACGTTGGACGACGTGGGCGGACCGCCCGGAGCGGGGTCGGGCAAGCGGTGAGTACTCAATCGTTGTCGCGTGGTTTGTCGCCCACTGGACGAGTACCCAATGAACCCGGGGGTCTTCGCAGAGGTCGGCGAACCCGGCTCCGGGTGATCCGCGCGACGGACCTCGACATGCCCTACCACGTTGAGCTTTCCGAGGAGCTGGGCATTCGGTGGCGGTTCAGGGGCGCGACTCCGTCGCCCGCGGAGCATGCCCAGGCGCCGTGGCGCGGCAGCCTGGCCACGTTCATTATTGAACGGGTATCCAATAGCGAATCCGTCGGCGTAGTTTCGATCTGCGACGCGGTCCTCGAGAGCGGTCGGGCGTCCATCGCCTTGATGGCATTCCCGGGCTCCACGCGGCAGCCGTCCGTGATCGGAGGGGGCGCTGTTGGCCATAAATTACGCCTTCGCCGTCTGGCCACTCAGAAAGCTCTATGCGGAAGTATTGGAGTTCAATATTGGGACGCTCTCAAGCATGACACGCCACCTGTTCACCGAAGAGGCACGCCTCAGTGAGTGGGATTTTTTCGATGATCGTTGGTGGGATCTCGTGTACCTGTCGCTGACACGCGTGGCCTGGGAGTCGGCGCGCAGTCGCCTGATGGGTA
>CAZEAV010000101.1:384-8153 GCA_964510215.1 uncultured Iamiaceae bacterium | reverse complement strand
CTCTACCACGTCGTGCTTTCGCGCAAACCGGACGCGGCGGGTACGAAGCAGTGGACACAAGCGCTCGGAGGTGGCCATGCGACTCGGGCCGACATCGCCCGGCAGATCTGGCTGAGCGCCGAGAGCCGTGGGATACGGGTGACCCGTCTGGCCCGACGTCTGCTCGGCCACCATCTCGACGCACGCCATCGCAGGTACTGGACGGCGCAGCTCGGTGCGCACGGCCTCGAATGGGTGATCATCCACCTGTTGACCACCGACGGAGCGTGGAATGCCGCCCAGGGCGTCACCGGCGATCAGGCCACCCCGATGCCACCTCCATGCCCCGTGCCGGTCTGGCCCGACTCGCCGAAGCCCGTGTTCGACCTGCAGGACTACCCCGAGCCCGGCAACGTGATCGCGTTGACCTTCGACGACGGACCGGACCCTCGGTGGACACCGCAGATCCTGGACCTGTTGAAGCGGGAAGGGGTCCCGGCGACCTTCTTCACGGTGGGCGAGGAAGCCCAACGCTTTCCGGACCTGATCCGACAGGAGCTCGCCGACGGAAATTCGGTGGCCATCCACACGTGGTCCCATCCCAACCTGGACACGCTGCGCGCGTCGGACATCCAGTTCCAACTCGGGCACACCAAGGACGTCGTGAACGCCATCGCGGGCCGCCCGGTCGTGCACTGCTACCGGCCGCCCTACGGCAACCACGACGCCACGGCGGACCACATCGCCGCGGCCCTGGACCTGCAGACCGTCATGTGGAGTCGCGACACCCGCGACTGGGCCGAACCCGGGGTGCCGGCGATCGTCGCCAATGCCCGGTCGACCGCGCTGGACGGCGGCCGTGGCATCAACCTGATGCACGACGGCGGCGGGAACCGCAGCCAGACGGTGGCCGCGCTGAGCCAGGTCATCGCGACGTTCCGGGCACAGGGCTACCACTTCGTCAAGATCTGCTGAGCCGGACGCGTCCGGGACCGGGCCGTGCCGATGCCGCCGCCGTCCGCCGGCGCGTCCCCCGCCGACCGCAGTGTGGCGATCCACCGCCGTCGAGAACCGTGGTCGGCAGATCTTTGCCGTCGGAGGAAGGAAGTTCGTGCGCCGCCAACGCATCGGCGACCGCCGTGGAGGACAGATCGGTCAACGCCGCCTTCTCGGCGTCGTCGGCGAACGTCGTCCCGGGCACCATCTGACCTGCCGGATTGACGGTCACTGCTCCGAGCGCGGCGACGCTCAACAACGGAGCCGGGGTGAACGTCGACCCGGTCGTGTCGACGTCGAGTCCATCCGGGAATGTATCGGTGCCATTCGTCAGTGGTTCGAGCGGGACGATGACGGCCTGGTCCGACGGGGTGATGATGACGGGTTGGTAGTAGTCATCCGCGCCCGCGGGCAGTGCCGATGACACCAGCATCACCAGCGCCGAAACCGCCGCGACCCGCTTGAAGACCCGTGGACGAAAAAGGGGGTTGTGTCGATGACCTCTGTGTTGGGCGTTCAACATGGCCGGCTCCGGTGGTACTGGTCGAAGGGGTGGCGCGCGCCGAACTGCCACGCACGACCGACCGTAAGAGGACCGGCTCCTCCCCCGCATCGGACAGATGCCCCACGCCGTCGGAAATTTTCGGGCCTGGCGGCGTGACGGTTCCCGGGACCTTGGAAGCGTGCGAACCGGCGGTACGCACTTTCGCCGCCCGACGGCCCGGCCACGGGGCTACCCTCGGCACGCATGGCCTGACGGGATCAGGGATCGAGGAGGCCAGGTATGCCGAGAAGACGTCACGGGTGTCCGCGGAAGTGACCGCATCGGAACCGGAGCGAAGGGCGGTCGTCCCACTCGCCGCATCGCATGTTCGGGACCCGTTCGTCGGGCGCCGCAGCGAGCTCGCCGAGACGGTCGCCGCCCTCGAAGAACGCGGCGGGAGGCCCGTCACCTTGGTCGGTCCGGGCGGCGTCGGCAAAACCCGGCTCGCCGTCGAGGTGGCGTCGAGACACGGGGACCACTTCGCCGACGGTGTCGTGTTCGTGCCCCTCGCCGGAGTGGTGGAACCCGGAGCACTCGCCGATGCCATCGCCGGCAGCCTCCACGTGGGCGGTTCGTCCGCGGCGGCGGCGCTCGATGCCCTCACGGCGACGCTGCAGTCCCGGAAGATGCTCCTGATTCTCGACAACTTCGAACAGCTACTCGAAGGCGTGGGGGTGGTCGATGCCCTCGTCGAGGCGTGCGACGACCTGCACGTCCTGGTCACGAGTCGGCTTCCGACCGGGGCGCAGAACGAACGGCTCGTCATCCTCGACGCGCTCTCCACCACGGCCCGATCGGAGTTCCCCCCGAATGCGGGCGACCTCGGCGGGACGATCGGGGCCGGTCCGATTTCCCCGGCCGCGTCGCTGTTCATCCACCGGGCACTGGCGTCGGATCCGGGCGTGGATCTCACACCGGACGCGCTCCCCACCATCACCGAGATCTGTCGGCTGGTCGACGGCCTGCCACTGGCGATCGAGCTCGCCGCTGCGAGGGTCCGGACACTCGCCCTGGACGCACTGCGCGACCGACTGGCCGCGGAACCACTCGACGTGCTCTCCGGGCCACGGGCGCCGACGCCCGATCGACACGCGAGCATGCAGGCGACGATCGAATGGAGTGTCTCGTTGGTGTCACCGGCGAGCCGACAGGTGCTGCTCGCCATTTCCGTGTTCGAACACGACTGCCCGCTCGACGCCGTCGAAGCGGTCTGCCCAGAAGTCGAGGGCAGCCTCCTCGACGCGCTGGACGAACTCATCGACGCTCGCCTGGTGACGTCGAGCCGCCGCGCCGAGGGGGGCGAACCCTGGTTTTCGCTCTCGGCTCCGGTCCGCGACGTGGCCCGCAACAAGGCGCGGGAGACAGGGCTGGAGGGTGCCGCGCGCCGACGGATGACCACCTATGTCCGGACGTTCGCCGGCGAGGCGGGCGCGGCCATGGAAGGGCCCGACGAGGTCCGGCTGTTCGACGACGTCGAACGCATGCTCGACCAGCTCCGGGTCGTGATGGACCACCTCGGCGCGCAGGACCCGGCGGGCGCGTTGCGACTCACGGTGGACCTGGGGCCGTTCTGGCTCCATCGCGGCCTGCTGAGCGAAGGACGTCGGCGCCTGCTGGAAGCGCTCGACCGGATGGACGAGGCGACCACCGACGACGCGGTCTGGGCGAGTGCCTGGATGGCACGGCTGTCTGCCGACCAACTCGTCCTCGCCGACCCGGCTCGCCTGGCCGAGTTGATCGCACCCCTCGATGTGGCTCTCGCGCACGCCAGGCGGTGCGGAACCGTCGACGACGAACTGCGCGCGATCAACTTCCTCAGTCATGTCCTGAGCATCCACACCGACGACGATCGGGCCACCCGGATCACCGATGAAGGTATCGAGGTGTCCCGCGGTGCCTCGCGGACCTGGTGGCTCGGCACCCTGTTGCAACGCGCGGCCGTCTTCGCCCGCATGCGCGACGACGCCGCCGCGGCGGTCCGCCTGGCGACGGAGGCCTGGACGATCGCCGACACGCTGGACGACGATCGGCTGCGTCTCCACGCCGGGTTGACCGTCGTCCAGGTTCCCGGTTGCGAACAGGTGCCCGGTGCCCCCGATCTGCATCGACTGGTCGAGATCGCCGCGCGCGTCGGCGACCAGCGCATGGGGTGCATGATCGTGTGCAGCGAAGCGGTCGAGCGGATGGTGGCCGGCGACGCCGCCCTCGCCGCGGCCGGGTTCCGGGACACCCTCGATCGGGCGCAGGCTGCCGGCTACCGCCACGCCATCGGGTTCGTCCTCATGTGCAGTGCGGCGCTGGCCTCGCTGGTCGGCGCCCACGAAGACGCCGCCCGTTTCGACGGTGCGGTCGGCGCCGCGCTCCCGGTGCTGCGCCGCGGCATGCCGCCCGCCTACTTCGCGCTGTACCGCGAGCTCGTCGGCGAAGCGGAACGGCACCTGGGGGACGCCGCGTTCGACGCAGTGCGCAGCGAAACCGCCTCGCTCGGGTGGGATTTCGCGACCGCACTGGCCCGTCGGTTCCTCGACCGGGTGACGTCCGATGACGCCGACCTACGCGGTCCGCCGGGGGCCGGGCACGATCGTCACACACGCGGGGCGCACGACCTGACGCCACGTGAGGTGGAAGTACTCCAGCGGATCGCCGAGGGGAAGACCAACAAGCAGATCGCCGCGGCGCTCGGCATCACCGCCAAGACCGTGACGCATCACACGACCAGCATCTACCGCAAGTTGGACACGAAGGGCCGCGCGGATGCCGTGACCAGAGGGATCGGCCTGGGCCTGATCGACGTCGAATCGGAACCCTGAGGCTCCGGAGCGCGCGGCACCCCGTCAGCGCAGCCCCACGAGCTCGTCCAGGGCACGGATCGAGTCGGTGCGGTTCATCGAGTACAGATGCAGACCGTCGACGCCCTCGGACCGCAGCACTTCGATCTGGGCGGCCGCATGCTCCACGCCCAGCCGCCGGGTCGCCTCAGCGTCGCCTTCCACCTCGTCCAGACGCCGTTGCAGCTCGTCGGGAATGTGGGAACGGTTCACCTCGGCCATTTTCCGCAGGCCGACGACGTTGATGAACGGCATCACGCCGGGAAGGATCGGCTTGTCGACGCCGAGCGCGTCGAGTTCTGCACGCATGCGCAGAAAGTGGTGCGGCTCCAGGAAGAACTGGGTGATCGCGAAGTCCGCCATGGCGAGCTTGGCAACCAGATACCGGCGATCGTGGTCCCGGTTCGGGGAACGCGGGTGGATCTCGGGGAATGCGGCGACCCCAACCGTGAATTCCCCCACCTCACGCACCAGCTCGATCAGTTCGGTGGCATAGGTGAAGTCGCCTTCCGCGGGTGAACCGTCCAGCGGCGGGTCGCCGGCCAGCGCCAGGACGTTGTGGATCCCGGCATCCCGGTAGGTTTCCAGCAGCTCCCGGATCTCGTCCTTGGACTGGCCGACGCAGGTCAGGTGCGGCATGGCCGGGAAGGGCAACCGGCTGTTCATCTCGATGACCAGATCGCGGGTCTTGTCCCGGGTCGAGCCACCTGCGCCGTAGGTCATCGACACGAACGACGGCCTATAGCCGGCCAGTTCGTCGACCGTGGCCGGCAACTTCGCCATGCCTACTTCGGTCTTGGGTGGGAAGAACTCGAACGAAAGGGTCGGTCCGTGGGCGAACAACCCGGCGATGTGGGTCACGGTCGGTGTCCGTCCGATCAGGCCGCGTCGACGGCGATTCCAGCCGCCCGCTCGGCGGCCGCGACCGGGTTGGCCATCAGCATCGCGCGGGTCATCGGCCCTACGCCCCCGAGTCTGGGCGAGAGCCAGCCTGCCACCTCGGCCACGTCGTCGGCGACGTCGGAGACGACCTTGCGGCCCTCGAAGCTCACCCCGGCCCCCACGACCGCGGCACCCGGGGCGACCATGTCCGCGGTGACCAGCCCGGGTGCTCCGGCTGCGGCGACGAGGATGTCGGCGGTGCGGGTGTAGGAACCGAGATCGGCGACCCCGGTGTGGACGACCGTGACCGCCGCGTTCGCGTGGGGGCGCTTGAGCGCAAGGAGGTTCGCGAGCGGTCGGCCGATCGTGAGGCCCCGACCGATGATCACCACGTGGCGTCCTCGGATCGGCACGTCGTTACGGACCAGCAACTCGATGATGCCGGCCGGCGTGCAGGCGATGGGCGCGTCGACGCCCATGACCAGGCGCCCCAGGTTCACCGGGTGCAGACCGTCGGCGTCCTTGGCCGGGTCCAGACGGAGCACCACCGGTTCATAGGGGAGGCCGTTCGGGAACGGGTACTGCAACAGACACGCGTGGACGCGGTCGTCGGCGTTGAAGTCGTCGACCACCGCGTCCAGATCGGCACGGGTGGCATCGGCGCCGAGGTCCACCCCGAACGAGGCGATCCCCAACTCCTCACAGTCATCGTGCTTCATCGCCACATAGCGGGCACTGGGCCCGTCGTCGCCGACCAGCAACGTGCCCAGGCCGGGCGTGACGCCCCGGTCGCGCAGGCGCGAGATCCGGTCGACCAGTTCTGCTTTGACGGCGGCGGCTGCCGCGTTGCCGTCCAGGGTTCGTGCGGTCATGGTGTGGCGAGCCTACGCGATTCGGTCGCCCGGACACGTGCGGCCGTGGGGCTGTGAGGCGGATCCGTGCACGCATGGGCCGGGTCGGGTCGCGTGGAGGACCGCCCGTCACCCGGCCGCCGTTGTGAGCGCCCGTCGTCCAGCCCCCGGCTCCCAGCCGGCCCGTCATCCGGCTTTCCGCGCCGAGTGGACCCCCCGGTGCGGTCAGCCGCCGGTGATGAGCAGTGCCATGCCCAGGATCATCACCGCCGAACTCGCCACCCGGTAGCGGCCCAGACCTTCGCGCAGGAACAGCCAACCCAGAAGGGCACCGATCAGCACCGAGGATTCGCGGAGCACCGACACGTATCCGACGGGCGCATCGCGGAATGCGATGAGCACCAACGTGTACGCCGTGGGCATCAGGACTCCGGCGACGGCCAGGCGGACCGGAAACTTGCGCAATTCCCGCACCACGGCCGACCCTTTCCCGCGGATCAGCCCGGTCACGTTCACGGTCACCGACACCGCGATGGCCACCGCGAACCCGTACGCCAAGCCCGACGACGACCGGCGGGTGCCCATCGCGTCGAGCAGTTGGTAGCCGCTGATCATCAGACCCGTGAACAACGCCCAGCGGATCGAGGCGATGGTGGTGCCCCGTCCCACGAGCATCAACAGCGAAGCGGCCACCACCGCCACCCCGGCCCACGCCAGCGGCGCCAGATGGTCGCCGAGTGCCAGGGTGCCCGCCAGGGCGACGAGCAGCGCCCCGGTCCCCCGCGCCACCGGATACGCCAGTGAGAAATCGCCATGGGTGTACGCGCTCGCCAGCCCGTAGATGTAGAAGATCTGCACGAGTGCCCCGCCGAGGATGAACTTCCAGGAATCGACGTCGGGCAGTCCCACCGCGATGAGCACCGGAATCGCGACGACGCCACCGATCAGGTTGCCGGCCAGCGCTGCGGCATCGCGGTCGTCGCAGACCTTGAGGATGTAGTTCCAGGTCGCATGACCGAGCGCGGACCCCAAGGCGAGCAGGGTGGCGGTCAACACATCCGGCGAGGCTACGGAGCAGACCGCGACATCCCGGAATCTGAAAAACCGGATCCGCCGCACGACCCGCCGCGAACTCCGACCATCGCGAACGCCGGGGCACATGACGCTCCTGGGGCGCCCCAGGCCCCGGACCTTCGAGCCAGAAGTCCGGCGCGCCCTTCAGGCGGCGGCGTGGCGGACCGAGCGCCAGATGCCCAGGGCCTGATCGTGGTCCCTGCGGTCCGCGTACAGCACGGCCACCTGCACCCAGGAATCCTCGGCGATCACGTAGCCGAACAGGCCCATCTCGTGATCGTCCTCGTCGTCCTCGTCCACCAGAAACGCCCAACGGACGGTTCCGTCCGGCCCGTACTCGTCGAACTCGGCGCGGGGCGCCGGTCGATCCGCAGCTTTCAGGTCTTCCAGAGACGCGTCGGGGTCGAACCCGGGTTGGGCCTGGAACACCGCCACCACCACGCGCCCGAGCCCCGAGTCCACGACGAGGTTTCCGGCCTCGTCGGGAGCACCGGCGCCGTCATCGGGCAGATCGACGCTCCAGGACTGATCCAGGCTGTGTTGCACCGCGCGGTGCCGTCCCGGCCGGTCAGACCGCGAGCAGGTCGCGTGCGCCGGTGTCCGAAGAAGGGTGCC
>CAZEAV010000101.1:0-374 GCA_964510215.1 uncultured Iamiaceae bacterium | reverse complement strand
GCTTGGACATGGCCCGGGCCTCGATCTGGCGGATGCGTTCGCGTGTCAGATTGCAGTGCTCACCGACCTCTTCCAGCGTGCGGGGTTCGCCGCGGTCCAGCCCGAATCGGAGCTTCAGGATCTCGCGTTCACGCTCGTCCAGCGGGGAGAGCAGCCGCGCGATCTCCTCGGGCAGCAGCGCCGTCGCGGCGACCTCGAACGGGGATTCCGCCGACCGGTCCTCCACGACGTCTCCCAGCTCGGCGTCACCGTCTTCGCGCAGGGGTTCCGACAGTGACAGCGGCTCGGCTGCGAAACGCAGCGCCTCGGTGACCTTCTCCTCGGGCATCTCCACTTCCGCGGAGAGTTCGGCCAACGTGGCCGGGCGACCCAGC
>CAZEAV010000100.1:0-8195 GCA_964510215.1 uncultured Iamiaceae bacterium | reverse complement strand
GGCTTTCATCGCCACTCCTTGGAAAAACGCCGATGGGAAGGCACCGCATCGGGACCCGTCCACTGTACCGGGGGGCGCCAACCCCACGAAAGGCGGTCGCCACCGGGCTGCGGGGTCGGTCGACGCCCGGTTGCCCATCCGGTCGTCGGCGTCAGCCCCCGCGGTGGTCCGCCGCAGCGTCGCGCGGCGTTCACCCTGGCCGCGTCAGGATTTTGCGACCTCGGCGAGGAAGGCGTCGTTCGACTTGAACGCCAACAACCGCTCGATCAACAGGCGCATGCCCGCGCCCGGGCCGCTGCCGTCGTCGCCCACGCCGTCCAACACCCGTCGCAACTTGGTGATCTGGGTCTGCTGGGCCTTGGAGAACAACAGCTCCTCGTGACGCGTGCCCGACGCGGCGATGTCGATCGCGGGGAACGTCCGCAACTCTGCGAGGCGACGATCCAGACGCAGCTCGGCATTGCCGGTGCCTTTGAACTCCTCGAAGATGTGGTCGTCCATCCGGGAATTCGTCTCGACGAGCGCGGTCGCGAGGATCGTCAGCGACCCGCCCTCGGCGAGCTTGCGTGCCGCCCCGAAGAAGCGCTTGGCAGGCCAGATCGCGGCCGCGTCGATCCCGCCGCTCATGAGCCGGCCGCTCTCTTTGACCGTCAGGTTGTAGGCCCTGGTCAGCCGGGTGATGCCGTCCACCAGCATCACGACGTCGCCACCGGTTTCGGCGATGCGCTTGGCCCGCTCCACCGCCAACTCGGCCGTGATGGTGTGCTCCTCGGGCGGCCGGTCGAACGTGGACGCGGCGACCTCGCCGGCGCGGATCCAGCGCCGGAAGTCGGTGACCTCCTCGGGGCGTTCGTCGATGAGCACCACCATGAGGTGCACATCGGGGTGGTTCTGCTCGATCGCCCGCGCGATCGCTTTCAGCACGGTCGTCTTCCCAGACTTCGGTGGCGCCACGATCAGGCCACGCTGCCCGCGGCCGATCGGGGCGACCAGATCGATCGTCCGGGTCGTCATGTCCACGATCGTGTCCGGGTGTTCCAACCCGAGGCGCTCGGTGGGGAACTCCGGCGTCAGCGAGGCGAAATTCGGCCGTTCCCGGGCCAGGGACGGCTCGGCACCGTTGACCTGGTCGATACGAAGGAGTGCGGGATTCTTCTCCGAACGGGTCGGCGGGCGCGACAGTCCGGCGATCCGGTCGCCTTTGCGCAGTCCGAACTGACGGACCTGCTTGACCGAGACATAGGAGTCGTCACGGTTGGCCAGGTAGCCGTGCAAGCGGAGGAACCCATAGCCATCGTCCCGCAGGTCCAGGACGCCTTCGACCTCGACGGGGTCGGGCTCGTTCTGGTTGTCGTTGCCACCACCTCCCGAACCGCGGCCCCGGCGACGCCGACGCCGTCCGGAGGTGTCGTTCTGGGTGTCGTTCTTGTCGTTCGAACCGGCGTCCCCGGATCCTCCCGAGTCGGCCGTCCCGGACGCGTCGGTCGATTCCGAGCCTTGGCCACCGCTCTTCCTGCCCGCGCCGACGTCGGCGTTCTCGCCGCGCGCCGGCTTGGACCCCGCGCCGGCCCGCTCGGACTTCTGCGCGCCGGATGCACCGTCGCCCGACGCTCGACCGTTCGAGGCCGCGTCGCCACGCGGGTCGTCGGCTGCGCCGCCCTTGCCGTTCGCTCGATCCTGCCTGGCGGCGTTGTCGGACGTCGTCCGCTCCGCCGCCCCGCCGGACGGTGTCTTCGGGTCGTCGCCGGTCCCCGCATCCTGGGCCGTCGGCTCGGGGGCATCGGGCTCGGTGGTGACTCCCGCCAACTCCAGGATCAGATCCACGATCTCGGCTTTCCTGGCACGGGACGGCGGCTTGCGTCCCAGCGTCTCCGCGATCACCACCAACTGGTCGCGGTCTTTGCGCTCCAGTTGGGAACGGTCGAAATCTGTCGAGCTGTCGCTCATCGGCGCTTTCCTTCACGGCTGTCGAGTCAACGCCCCGACCTACCCTCGGATCCGACGCGACCGCCGACGATCCGAGCATGATGTGAGGCGGGGTTCCGCACCCGTGGCCGACAGCGAAGGGGCGTCCATCCGCCGTACTGTCGCTGTGGAAACCACGAGTGGTGCCGACGAGCGTAGCACCCGCTCCCGGCGATCAATGCACCCCGGTCAGACGTCCCATCAACTCGTGGCCAGGCACGACAGGGCGGTCTGCCACACCGGTCTCGGTGAACACACCGCCGTCTGCCGCATGTGCGGGGTCGTACAACAGGTACGGCACCGGCGCCGACGTGTGGGTCTTCAGGCGCAGCGGTGTGGCATGGTCGGGCAGCAGCAGCAGCCGCCACGGTCCGATCGAGTCGAGCCCTTCCACGAGGCCGGTGAGTATCCGTCGATCCCAGTTCTCGAGCGCTTTCACCTTTTCTTCGACGTTGCCTGCGTGGCCGGCCTCATCGGTCGCCTCGACATGGATCACGAACACGTCGGCCCAATCTTGCAGCGCCTGGAGCGCCACGTCACGTTTGGCCTCGTAGTTGGTGTCGTACCAGCCGGTCGCGCCTTCGGCCTGCAGGGTCTCCATCCGGGCCAGCACGCCGAGTCCTCTGACGAGGTCCACCGCGGTGACCAGGCCCGCGTCGAGACGGTGGAGGTCACCGAATCCGGGCAGGGCCGGTCGGGTGCCCTGGCCCCACAACCAGATCTGGTTCGCGGCGAGCGCGGAATCGGTGACGATCTCCCGCGACCGGTCCATGAGGTCGATGAGCTGCGGTGCGGCCGCACCCGTCGGCAGCACGATCGGCTTGTCGGACAGGTCGTGCGGCGGGGTGCACTCGGCGTCGATCCAGGTGCGTGGCGTGACCGTGATGTGGCGGTACTGCACCCCGGCGTGGAATGCGACGTCGCCATCGGTGGTCGGCCCGCCGAGTGCGTCCTGGAGGCGGGTCACCACCTCGGCCGCGGCCTCGCTGGTCGGATGCCCGCCGGCGAAGTCGGCCATCACGCCGTCTTCGACGCGCACGAGATTGCACCGGAACGCCGCCTGATCGTCACGCAGGGTCACACCGAGCGCGGCCGCCTCGATCGGCGCGCGGCCCGTGTGGTAGTCCGCGGGGTCATACCCCAGGATCGACATGTTGCCCACGTCGGATCCCGGTGCCATCCCGTCGGGGATCACCGCGGCGCGCCCCACTCCGGCGGACGCCGAGAGCCGGTGAAGGGTGGGCATGTCGGCGGCCTCGAGTGGTGTGCGGCCACCGAGCTCGTCGACCGGCTCGTCGGCACAGCCGTCGGGGATGCAGACCACGTATTTCATGGCCGGTCAGCCTAGGAGACCGCAGTTGGGGGTTCCGGTTTTCCGGCCCGTCGAGGCACACCTGCCCCCGTCGGCTTCGCCTCGTCCAGGGTCCGCGAGCCCTTACGGACTGCGCGGCGGGGCCCGTGAACTCAGGCGATCGGATCAGTCCACTCCAACCCCGGAAATCTCGTGAAATCGCCGTCGCAGGAACACAACGTGGCGCCGTGTTCGATCGCCAGTGCGGCAAGGTGGGCATCCGAGACGAGGTTGCCACCGGCACCGGTCGCGCCGAGAAGGTCGCGCAGTACCGCCACGTGGCGTCGGGTGGGTGCCGGAATGGTCACGCTCTCCAAGGCGAGCCACCCCTCGACGTAGGCCAGCGCTTCTGCCGTCGTCAGAGGGGGGACCATGATCTTGGCATTGGTGGTGATGCGGACGAACGCCAGGAGCACGGCCCAGGGTATGGCGACGGTTTCACTCGCCGACAGCGTCCGGTTCAACCACTCGCGTGCCGCATCGTGTCTGGGTGCTCGTGCATTGGCGGCGTAGATGAGCAGATTGACGTCGACGAGTTTCATTTCCCGACGCTCAATTTGCGGAGGATCTCGTCGTCCTCCATCGCGGCCGCGAGCGCGAGCGCCTTGTCGAGATCGACGCCGGGTCGGATCTCGGCATCGAACACCGGCACCTCGTAGCGCGTCGGTGCCGGCGCCTCGGCATGCAGCCCTCGACGGAGCACCTCGTTGATCGTTTCCTTGAACCCCGTTCCCCGCTCCCGCATCCGAATGCGAAGCTGGTGCGCGACATCCGCATCGAGCGTCACGGTGGTCCGCATACGAGCATCATAGCATCACCCATTGGAGCAACACCGACGCCGCGACGCCAGCCGACCCACACGACGGGTACTACCGGTTATACTCGTGGCATGAAGACCGCCGTCTCGGTACCCGACGATGTGTTCCACCAGGCAGATCGCGTCGCACATCGTCTGGGTTGGAGTCGCTCACAGCTCTACGTGACGGCACTGCGCGAGTTCCTCGAGACCCAGGGCGACGACCCGGTGACCATCGCATTGGATTCGCTGGCCGACGAGTTGGCCGCAAGCGCCACACCCGCGGCCGGCCGTTCCCTCATCGACGCCGGTGCATGGGAGTGGTGACCCGGGGAGCAGTGTGGTGGGTCGACTTCGGAGAACCGATCGGCTCCGAGCCCGGCTACGAGCGTCCGGCGCTCGTTGTCTCTTCCGATCGGTTCAACCGGTCGCGCATTGCCACAGTGCTGGTCACTGCGGTGACCAGCAACCTCCGACTCGCCGCCATGCCCGGAAACGTCGAAGTCGAGCGAGGCGACGCCGAGCTTCCCAAGGCCGGGGTGGTCAACGTCTCTCAGACGATGGTCGTCGACCGTTCGCGCCTGGCGCGATTCGTCGGAACGCTCCCGATTCACCTCATGAGACAGGTCGACGACGGTCTTCGACTCGTGCTGGCGTTGTAACCGGTTGCGACGCGTTGGATCGGTCGCGGCCGATTCCACCTGAGGGCAGAAGGCGATCCGACGCGCGTCTTCAGTCGAGGCGGAATCGGAGGACGAGGAAGCTGGGGATGTCGACGAGTGGCCCGAGCTCCTCGGGAAACGCGTTGACGGCCTCCGGTGTCGGGCGGGCCTCGCGGACCCGGTCCAGGCTGAAGCCCGCATCCGCGCACGCATCGATGATCGCTCCGAGCGGACGACGCCAGAACCACTGGGTGACCTCGACCTCGGCCTTGCGCCACGTGTCCGACACCAGCTCGATGGCGAAGTAGCCGCCGGTCTGGCCGACCAGGGGCGGCCCGGCCGGATGATCGGTCGAGAAGACCAGCCAACCGCCGGGCCGGAGCACCCGCGCGAACGAGGCCAGTGGCACCGACCAGTCCTGTAGGTAGTGCAGGGTCAACGACGACACGACCCCGTCGAAGGCCGCCGTGCCGAAGGTGAGCGGTTCGGCCAGGTCGGCGACCTCGAAGCGTGCGGCGTCGCCGCAGCGCTCCCGCGCCGCGCGCACCATCGCCGGACTGAGGTCGACCCCGGTGACGGTCGCTCCCTCGCCGGTGAGCCATTCGCCCAGTGCGCCCGACCCGCACCCGGCGTCGAGCACCGAGCACCCCGAGAGCGGCCGGGGAAGCAGCGACTGCAGTGCGGGACGCTCCAAGTGTCCGTTCCAGGGCCCGTCGTCGGTGGTCGCCGACCAGACCGGAGCGAGCCGATCGTAGGCGTCCCGCGTCCGGCGGCGGTGCTCGACGGCGTCCATGGTGACCCAACCGTAGCGTTCACCCGTGGGGGCAACGACGCGGACCGCGGCCTCGCCACGCGCCCGCGGGGTGCGGCTGGGGCAACACCCGCTGAGCTCGACCACCAGTGGGCACCCGGTCGGTCCGTCCGCGGAACGGTCCGTCCGGAGGCGACCGAGGACCCCACCATCATGAGTGTCACAGCCCGGCTCGAAGATCTCTCCAGACGCCGGTGGCGTCCTCGGGCCGATGGCCCCACCACTGGTGCTCATGGCGACATGAGGAAGCGACCGATGAGCCGAATCGATGAAGCCGCGCGGAACCGGCTGTACAATGAACTCAACGACAAGCTCGACGAAGGTGCAACGCTGATGCAGCTCGTACCGACCGCGCAGTGGGACGACCTGGTCACCAAGAGCCAGGTCGACGCTCGCTTCTCGCAGGTCGACGCCCGCTTCGCGCAGGTCGACGCCCGCTTCGCGCGGCTCGAGGGCAAGATCGATGCGCGATTCGCCGAGGTCGACGCCCGCTTCGCGGAGATGGGCCAACGCTTTGCACAGACCGACGCGAAGATCGAGCGCACCGCCCGCACCATGACGATCTGGCTGGTCTCGACGACGTTTGCCTTCAACGGCCTGCTCGCCGCGTGGCTCACCGCCGTCCATTGACGCCACCGTCCGCCGTGCCGGCGGACTCGGTGTGGCCCACGGCGATCCTTCTGCTCCGCGCGGCTACGGCGCCCGCGGGCTCAGCGGCCGGTTGCGGAGAGGATGTGGGCGCGCACCGCTTCGAGGTCGTCGGGGAGCACGTCGAAGTGTTCGTCGCGCTCCAGCAGATCGCCGAGAAAATCAGGCAGTGGCGGACGCACGCCGGTGGCCGCCTCGACCGCGTCGGGGAACTTCGCCGGGTCGGCCGTGGCCAGTGTGACCATCGCCAGGCCGGCGTCGCGTCGCTTCGCACGGGCCGCCGCCAACCCCACAGCGGTGTGCGGGTCGATCAGCACACCTGCAGTCTCGTAGGTGCGGCGGATCTCTGCTCGGGTCGCGTCGTCGTCGAAGCTCGCCGCGTCGAACACCTCGCCCATCTGCCCCATACGATCCAGCCCGACATCGAGCCGTCCCGATTCGGCGAACGTCGCCATCGCCTCGGCCACGGCTTCGCCGTCGCGGTCGTACAGCTCGAACAGCAACCGCTCCACGTTGGACGACACCTGGATGTCCATCGACGGTGAGATCGTGTGGCTCACCCCGGACTTTTCCATGACCCCGGTCGCGACCCAGCGGGCGAGGATGTCATTGATGTTCGACGCCATCACCAACTGGGGGATCGGCGTACCCGTCGTGCGCGCCACCCACCCGGCAAGGATGTTGCCGAAGTTGCCCGTGGGCACGGCAAAAGCCACCGGCCCCCCGAGCGTGCGCTGGGTCGTCACGTAGTAGACGATCTGGGCCATCACCCGCGCCCAGTTGATCGAGTTCATCGCCGACAGGCCCACCCAGTCGCGGAACGTGTGGTCGGCGAACAGGGCCTTCACCAACGCCTGGCAATCGTCGAAGGTACCCTCGATCGCCACGTTGTGCACGTTGGGCTCGTCCACGCAGGTCATCTGCCGGCGCTGCACCTCGGACACCCGTCTGTGGGGATGCAGCACGACGATGTCGAGCGCGTCCCGTCCCCGACAACCCTCGATCGCGGCAGAGCCCGTGTCACCCGAGGTGGCGACCACGATTGTCGCCCGCTCCGAGCGACGCAGGAGTTCGTGATCGAACAGTCGGCCCACCAACTGCAGCGCGACATCCTTGAAAGCAAGCGTCGGCCCCCAGAACAACTCGGCCGACCACATCCCGTCGCCGAGGTCGCGCAGCGGCACCACGTCGGGATGGCGGAACGTCGCATACGCGTCGGCGACGATGGCCTCGAAGTCGTCCCGCTCGATCGTGCCCGCGACATAGGGCCACATCACGCGGCCCGCCACGTCCACATAGGACGCGTCGTCCCCCAGGCCGGTCAGATCCTGGGCCGGCCAACGCTCCGGCACATACAGCCCGCCGTCGTCGGCCAGGCCGCGCAGCAGCACATCGGTGAACCCCAGCTTCGGCGCGGTTCCCCGTGTGCTGACGTAGCCGAGTGCATCCGCGGCGAGGGCCGGCTCAGTCGTCATCGATCACCCGGATGAGCCGGCCGACGTCGACCACGACATCCAGGCCATCCAGGTCGCGTCGCACCTGCTGGACGTCGGCCTCGGTCACGGTGTGGGTGATGAAGATGAGCCGGGCGCCGGCGGGCACGTCGATCTGTTCCAGGGAACGGACCGACACCCGGTGCGCGGCGAGGACGCCGGCGACCTGGTGCAGCACACCCGGTCGGTCCAGCACCTCGATGTCCAGGTAGTAGGCGCTCCTGAGCTCGTCCATCGGTCGAATCACGGCCGGGACGAGATTCCCGACGTCGGCATGGGTTCCGCGACACAGGTTCTGGGCGGCATCGACCACGTCCCCGAGGACCGCCGTGGCTGTCGGCCCTCCGCCGGCTCCACGACCGTAGAACATCAGATCGTCCACGGCGTCGCCCTGGACGAACACCGCGTTGAAGCTGTCCCGCACACTGGCCAGGGGATGTCCGAGCGGCACCATCGTCGGGTGCACCCG
>CAZEAV010000099.1:0-8204 GCA_964510215.1 uncultured Iamiaceae bacterium | reverse complement strand
GCCACGGCGGCATCGGCTACACCGTCGAATACGACCTGCACCTCTACCTCAAACGCACCTGGGCGCTGGAACGACTCTGGGGTGACTCCGGGTGGCATCGCCGTCGGGTCGCAGGCGCCATCGGCGTCTGAGCGTCAGCCGCCCGGCCCGATCGGGGTGGCGTCTTCGGAACGGACACTCGCCTCCCAGCCGGCGACCGTGATGAACGCGGCGACCATCACGACGATCAGCGCCCACTCCAGTGGCAGTCCGGCCGCGGCGAACCCGATCGCTCCCAGCGCGATCGCGTCGGTGATCGCCGGCGTGACGACACGGACCCACCGTGCGGTCCGCCCGAGGAACACCGCGAGGTTGCCGACGGCCAGCAGATAGACCGCGACCGGGAGCGCGACCGTGGCGGTCACCCCGGCATGGCCCAGCGTGGTGTGCCCGGCGAGCGCGTTGCCCGTGACGCGTAGGCCGGCGCCGATGGCGGCGATCGCGATGAACACCGGTATGTGTCCGTACCCGAACAGGTATCCCCGGGTGGGTCGATGGGTGAGCAGCTCGCCGAAGGGCACGCTGAAGTAGATCCACCACACCGCGAAGGTGATGCCGATGCCCGCGACGACCACGACCGCGGTCTGGGTGTCCATCGTCTCCCGGCCTCCGAGGATGCCACCCGATGACGCCACCGTGCCGACCACCCCCTCGCCCAGGGTGATGATCGCGAACGCGCGGTAGCGATCGGCGATGTGGAGCGGATGCCACGGGGTGCCGGCGGCGCCACCCTGGGCGACCATCGGCACGACGAGCTCGGCGACGCCGAGGACGAGCACGACCGCGATGGTCGGACCGAGCGGAATCTCAGCGGCCGCCAGGGTGATCCAGGCGATCTGCACGGCGGCGAGCGCGAACACGTTCCGACGTGCGACCCGTCGGAACGCGGTCTCGCGTCGGCCGGTACGGAGCCACAGGGCGACCATTGCGATCCGCATCACCACATAGCAGGTCACGAGCAGACGGATGTCGACGAAAGAGCCGTCGACGATGCTCGCGAAGGTCGCGGGCAGCCCGAGCGCCAGGATGATCACCCCCACCATCTGGATCATCGTGCACGCCCGGTGGAACCAGTCATCGGTATCGAATGCCGAGGCGAACCACGAGTAGTTGATCCAACTCACCAGGATCGCGACCATCGCGAAGACGAATCCGATCGTCGCGTCGCCGAGGCTGCCCGCCTCGACCAGTTCCGCGAAGTGATCGGCTGCCACGCCCACCGCAACCGCGTAGGTCAGGTCGAACAGCAGCTCCAGCGGTGACGAGGCCCGTTCGGTCACCTCGGTCCCGGCTGCGGTCGTCATCTGGCGAGGGCCGGGCCGCGCTCCTGGGTGTTCAGCTCTCTTGGAGTTCCGCCTGGATGGCTTCGCCGCTCGGGCGCAGGAACAGGTACACGCCTGCGGCGATCACCCCTCCGACGAGCGGTGCGACGATGAACAGCCAGAGTTGGGACAGCGCGTCGCCACCAGCGAACAGCGCCGGGCCGAAGCTCCGGGCCGGATTCACCGAGGTGCCCGTGAGGGCGATACCGAGCAGATGCGCCGTCGTGAGGGCGAGGCCGATGGTCACCCCGGCGATCACGTTGCTGTTCAGCTTGGTGGTCGCCATGAGCACCGCGATCACGAAGATGAAGGTGAGGATCACCTCGACGATGAAAGCGCCGACGGCGTCGAGCCCGACCATCGACGCGGCCCCGTAGCCATCGGCGCCCAGGCCGGTGGAGGAGGTGTACAGGTCCGACTGCTTGCACACGATCCACAGCAGCAATGCCCCGATCGTGGCGCCGACGAACTGGGCGATCCAGTAGCCCACGGCCTCGGTGATGCTCATCCGCTTCGACACGAGGAAGCCCATGGTGACCGCCGGATTGACATGGGCTCCCGAGACGGGCCCGATGACCGCGACCAGGACCAGCAGCACCAGGCCGAACGCGAGCGCGGTGGCGACGATGCCGGCAGCCGGACTGGCGCCGGCGAACCCTCCGCCGTTCGTCCAGTTGCCGAAGCTGATCGTGGCGACTCCGACGGCGACGAAGACCAGTATCCCGGTTCCGAGGCACTCGGCGAAGAGCTTGCGTAGGTCCATGGGAGGCTCCCGTTCCGCAGTCCGACGTCGGCACAATCATGGCACTCGGACCGGTCGTGAGTGGTGGACCTCCCGGCGCGTCGCCGAGCTGTGCCGCCGGTCTGCAATCATGAGGGGCGTGACGGGACCACCATCTGTGTCGTCCGCGCCGCTGGTCCTGGCCATGGACGTCGACGGCGTGCTCCTCGACCCGTCCCGTGGCGGGCGCGGCCCCTGGAAGTCCACGCTGGGAGAGCGGTTCGGCATCACGCCCGACGATCTGGGGCGCACGTTCTTCGCGCGCTACTGGTCCGATGTCGTGGTCGGGCGTTCGGCGGTCCTGCCCGGGCTGGAAGCGGCGATGGCGGAACTGGGTGAACCCGCTTCCGCCGCCGAGGTGCTCGAGCACTGGCTTGCAACGGATTTCGTGGTCGATGAACGCGCCGTCGCCATCGTGAGGCGCTGGGCGCTCGACGGCATCCCCGTCGTGCTCGCCACCAACCAGGAGCATGAACGTGCGGCGTACCTGCACGAACGTCTCGGTCGCCTGGTGGATCTGTCCGGGATGGTCTATTCAGCGGCGCTCGGGGTCACCAAGGACGATGTGCGCTTCTACGAACGGGCCGCGGCCGCGCTCGGTCTCGCCGACGCGGTGACCGTGGTGTTCGTGGACGATTCGCCGGAGAACGTCGCCACGGCCACGAACGCCGGCTGGCACGGCGTGTTGTGTGCCGAGGACGGCGACTGGGTTTTGGAGGTGGACGGCCTCCTCGCGTCCTGAGGACGACCTCGATGGCGCGCCCGGGACCGTGCACCTCGTTGCCACCGAGTCGGGCGGCCAATCTGCTGGCCGGTTCCGGGAGCGGCCGGGAAGCCGAATGCCGGTAATCTGACGGGGTATCAGATTTTGATTCCTTTTCCCGAGAGGTGACTCCGTCGTGCCCGAGGCTTACATCGTCGACACCATCCGGACGCCGGTCGGACGCCGGGGTGGTGGGCTCTCCGGGGTGCATCCGGCCGACCTGGGCGCCCATCCGCTCGGTGCGCTGATGACCCGCACGGGCATCGACCCGGGAGCGGTCGCGGACGTCGTCTACGGCTGCGTCGACACCATCGGCGGGCAGGCCGGCGACATCGCGCGGACCTGCTGGCTCGCGGCCGGGCTGCCCGACCATGTGCCGGGCACGACCGTCGACCGTCAGTGCGGCTCGTCCCAACAGGCGGTGCACTTCGCCGCGCAGGCCGTGATGTCTGGCCCCAGCGACGTGGTCGTCGCCGGTGGCGTGCAGCAGATGTCCCAGATCCCCATCTCCGCTGCCATGCTCACCGGCGCCGCATACGGTTTCGACGATCCGTTCAGCGGATCGGAGGGATGGGTGGCGCGATACGGCACCCAGGAGGTGTCCCAGTTCCGTTCGGCCGAGATGATCGCGGAGCGCTGGGACTGCAGCCGCGACGACATGGAACACTTCGCGGTCGGATCGCACGAAAAGGCGATCCGGGCGCGGGCCGAAGGCCGTTTCGACAATGAGATCGTGCCGCTCGGTGACGCCACCCGGGACGAAGGGCCACGCGAGCCCAACTGGGACAAGATCCGATCGTTGCCGACGCTCACCGAAGGAGGACGCGTGACCGCGGCGTGCGCGTCGCAGATATCGGACGCCGCGGTGGCGATGTTGATCGTGAACGAACAGGGGCTCAGCCGTCACCATCTGACCCCACGCGCCAGGATCCACCACCTGTCGGTGCTCGCGGATGACCCGGTGTGGATGCTCACCGCTCCGATCCCCGCGACCCGGCATGCGCTGGAGCGGACCGGCATGGCCATCGACGATTTCGACCTCATCGAGATCAACGAGGCGTTCGCGCCGGTGGTGATGGCCTGGATGAAAGAACTGCATCCGGACCCCGCGAAGGTCAACGTGAACGGCGGCGCGATCGCACTGGGTCATCCCCTGGGTGCCACCGGCGCCCGATTGATGACGACGCTGTTGAACGAGCTGGAGCGAACCGGTGGCCGTTACGGCCTGCAGACCATGTGCGAAGGCGGCGGCCAGGCGAACGTGACCATCATCGAACGACTGGGTTGACACTCCCTCCCGCGCGGTTCGCGCTACAGCTTCATGAGCTTGCGCATCGCGAAGTCCTTCACCCGGTCGGGGAGCAGGCGAGCGGCCAGCACGCTGACCGTGCCGTCGACGCCGACCTGGTAACGGGCGAAGGGATGCTTGGCGGCGAGCACCCGTGCGACGACCGCGGCCGCTTTTTCGGGTGGCGCGCCCGAGGCGTCCAGCATCTCGATGCCGGCCCGGGTGCCCTCGATCAGATCCGCGTAGCGCTCGAGGGCCTCGGCGGGTAGCTCGGTTTCCAGGCGGTCGGCGAGGTTGCGACCTTTCTCCCAGATCGGGGTGGAGACCGCTCCCGGTTCGATGACCACCACCGACACGCCTGTGCCGGCGAGTTCCATCCGCAGCGCGTCGGCGAGACCTTCGATCGCGAACTTCGACGACGCATAGGGCCCCAGCATGGGGGCGGCGATCCGTCCGCTGTTGGAGCCGATGAACACGATGCGGCCATGGCCCCCGTGTCCGTCGGACCCACGGCGTATCAGCGGGAGCGCGGCTTTGGTGACGGCGATCTGGCCGAACACGTTCACCTCGAACTGGTCCCGCCAGGTGGAAAGCGGCAGGTACTCGACCGGTCCGCCCAGCGCCGTGCCGGCATTGTTCACCACGGCCGACAACCCGTCGTCGCCCACGGCGTGTTCGACCTCGCCGAACGCCTCGGCGACCTGGGCTTCGTCGGTGACATCGAGCTGCACCGGGGTGAGTTCGCCGCGCAGACCCGCGGCGTCGGCGGCGAGTCGTTCGGCGTCGGCGTCGCGGCGGACCCCGGCGAACACCCGCCAGCCGTCGGCCGCCAGTCGGAGCGCGGTGGCGTGGCCGATGCCGGTGGAGGCGCCGGTCACCACCACGGACCGTCGCGCCATCACGACCCACCCCGTTCGTCGTCGATGTACTGGGTGCGCAGGGCGGTTTCGAGGATCGGCGTGATGCGATCCTCGATCACCTGCACGTGAGCGGGATGACTGCTGTAGGCGTGCCAGCCGGCTTCGTCGTCGAAGGTGGCGTGCACGCTCACGTGCGCGTTCTGCGCTCCGAGGCCGGCGTCGAGGTGGACCTCGTAGCCGTTGAGGTCGGGGATGGATTCGGGCAGTGGCCGCAGCCCCTCGACCACGGCCCGGTGTTGTTCGGGTGTGGAGCCGGGCACGAACCGGAGCAGGACGAAGTGATGGAACATGACGACCAGTGTCGCGCCCGCTGTGCCCACCTGCACCTGCGCGACGCACGACCCTTGCCCGTTGTCTCATTGTATGATATCATTGAGACAATGATTCGACGAGGCACAGCATGCAGATAGAGGTCGACCTCGACTCGCCGGTCCCGCCCTATGAGCAGGTACGTGGCCAGCTCGCCGGCTATGTCGACGCCGGGGTGCTGGCGCCGGGCGACCGGTTGCCTTCGATTCGCCAGCTTGCGAACGACCTCGGTGTAGCGACCAACACCGTTCAGCGGGCCTACCGCGAGCTCGAATCCCAGGGCCTGATCCGCGCCCGCGGTCGACGCGTCGTCCGTTGGACGCTGTTCGCACTCGGTGTCATCACTGCGCTCGTTCTGATCCTCGAGGTGGCGATTAACAGACCGGCTTTCCCGATCGTGCTGGTTGTGGCGGGCTTGGCATGGGCGGTAGTCATGCTCACCCTCTGGGTCGTCGCCGACGTCCACGATTCACCCGCTGAGCGCTGGGCCGACGCGCACGGCGTCACCCTGGTCGAGGCGAACCGGGAGTTCGTCCAGCGTTACCTCTCGGAGGGACACCGCCTCCGACTGGTGTGCGGCCTCGGTGGCGCGGTTGCGATTGCCGCGCTCGGTCGTGGCATCGGGGTCGGCGCGCCCGTGTCGGGTTGGGCATGGCTGATGCTCGGCTACCTCGTCGGGGTCATCTGGTCGGAGGCCTGGCTAACCCGGCTGCCCGCGGGCACGCGCCGCGCCGCGTCGCTCAAACCACGTCGGGTGGGGGATTACCTCGCCGGACGGCTGCGCATCGCCCAGCTGCTGGTCCCCATCGCGGCGGTCATCCTCGGGGTCGTCGCATTCGCAGGTGGGACGGACGCCGCCGTTGCTTCGCGCTGGACGGTGGTGGCGATCGGCGTTGCGGTCTGCCTGCTGGCAGTCGGGATTGCGATGCTGCAGCACCACATCGTCACGAAGCCGCAGCCGGACGCGGAACTACCTCTCGTGGTCGCCGACGACGCCGTTCGGGCTTCGTCGGTGCACCTGCTGAGCGGGACCGGTCTGGGCATCATGCTGGTCTGCATCGCCGCGCAGCTCGACTCGCTGCGTGCGATGGGAGTACTGGGCGACGGTGGCGCCGGGTTGGGCAGCCTCGTGTGCGCGATCGCTGCACTCCTCGCCTGGCGCTACTACGGGCACCGGGGCTGGGTGGTGCGGCGTTCCCGGCGATCGGCTGTTCTGGAGCGCCCGGTCGGCGGCGTACGGACATGAGTCGCAACGTGGCATCACGACGCCGCCCGCCGAGCCGGTATGCATTGGCGATCGTGGGGATCGTCACGGTCATGGGAGTCGGGTTGTTCGTGTGGGGGCCGACCAATCCGTACCTCTCGGTCGGAAGGGCCGGGGCAGGACGGGCGGGTCCGGGTGACTGGGCATCCGCGCTGCTGGGAAGAGGGGGATCCTCGTCATCTGGCCAGAGCACGGGATTGGACGGCCGGGTCCACGACGAGCTGGTGGTCACGAATCACAGTTTCGCACCGGTCCGCCTGGTCGGCGTGCGCGTCGGCCCGGCACCGCGGGCCGACGACCTCACGCTGTCGATCGATCGGGGTCGGGGCATTCCGTCGTCGGTGGGGCACGGGGAGTCGGCGACGGTGGCGGTGACCCTGGATGCCCGGGCGTTGTGTCGAATCCATACCGGCGGTGGCTTTTCCTACCGCGTGCTCGTGGATGCGCGCACGGCGTCGGGGATCGAGCGGACCGTCGATGATGATCATCGACACGTGAATTGCACACAGGGCATGCTGCCACCGGCGGGGTCCCCGCCAGCCGACCCACACCGCGCACGTATCGCCATCACCGAGGCATTCTCCACCGCGTACGACATCGAGGCCGAACCGGGTGATCGAAAAGCCAGCGTGGATGATCCCTCAGGCCTGATTGCGGTGGTCGGGGCTGCCCAGTCGGGGCCGAACGCCGCGCTCGTCGACGACGCGGAAGTCCACATTTCCCAGATCGTGTTCACCGCTCCCGACGACGCGGCCGTGCTGTATCACCGCGTCGGCAGACATGCCGGGTACGCCGTAGAGAGCGTTGGCCACGCCCGAGAGGTCGATGGGGTCTGGAAAATCACCCGGGCGACGGTCTGCGCCGACCTTGAGCTGGCTGGAGCACAGTGCCCACCGGGCTGACGTCGCATCGAAGTGCTGACGGCGGCGGCTGGCACCCCTTCGGCCGTCCTGATCGAGTACGGCCGGCGACGCCTGCGCTGCCCGCGGACGCGAATACGGCGAGTGCCGCCGAAGCGCAAGTGCCTCGCGGATCAACCCAGGTGGGCCGCGTTGGCCAACGTCGTAGCGACAATCGCATTGGTTGTCGCTACAACATTGGACGTTCCGACCCCCACTCGCCCTGGATCGACCGGGCTCTCGACCCAACGGGCCGGACTTCGCACCCGCGCCCGTGGGCGCGGGGGTACCGCGACAATCTGGGGGCGGCTTTGTCGGACCGTCCACCAGCCGCCGTCACGATCGCACACGTCGTCGTCGGGCCTGCCGAAGAATCCAGTGACGGGTCTGCCGCGGCATCTCCCCGGGTGCGTAGCGACCTCGACCGGTCTTGACGACTCGTCCATGTCGTACCTCCCAACGCAGTGCGTCGGAGATCGCTTTCGACGGCCTTCCTGCAAAGGTGAACCCTTCGCGCTCGAGCGCCTCGGCCAATTCGGCGACGCCGAGCGCGCCGTGTTCGATCAGAAGGACGGTGAGTTGATACCGGAGGGATCGCCCCCGGAGGGGCTCGGGGAGT
>CAZEAV010000098.1:0-8208 GCA_964510215.1 uncultured Iamiaceae bacterium | reverse complement strand
ACAATGCACAGTCGGATGCACGCTTTGCCGAGTGGTTGGCCCGCAAGAGCCTAGATCCTCAGCATCTAGATGAACTCACCTACAACGAGCGGTCGGCAACCATTCGAAAAGTATCACCCTTGCTTGTGTTTCGTAACGCCGTTCTGAACTACCGAGCTGGCGAACCGGTGAGGCGTTCACGAAAGAAACTTGGCGACGAGCACTTTACAGGCGCAAGGGCCGTAATCCGCGCCCTTGAAGGAAACCCTCGATGGATAAAGATGGCCTTCGATCAAATGTTGGCCGATTACGATCCGGCATCACGTAGGATTCTACGCGGTTTCCAATACGATGCTGTTGCAGAACTGGGAGGACGTTTCTGGAGTCTACTTAAGGTGCTCCCGGCTGGGTCAGGCAGGAACCAGCAAGTACCCGTCACCACACTATTTGATGATGTTGCCAAATATATGCATAGACGGAATACTGGACCCTTCAATCCCGATCCTCCGAATAGCTTCAGAGTTGACGCCAGCGTGCCGGACGCGGTAGTGGATGCTCTCGCGCTCGGGCTGTACGCTGGGGCTTTCGTTCACGTTAGGGGCCGCCATGGTGGCGATACACTCGCCGACTGCCGTGGCGAACGGTTTCGTCTCACATATCTCTTGGCATCCCGTGATCGCGTCGAATACCCTCTACGGTTGGGTCGCTCCGTTAATCTTAGTTCAATTTTGCAAAATCATCCCAAGAGATACCTTCACGCTGGGCGCGAAGACAGCGAACAACTATCTTTGGACATTTGATGATACTTCGAGACATTCAGTTTGACCGGACGCGGTGCTTTGATGTGATCATTGGCGTCTGCGGCACGGAACGGCGGGCTAGCTATATTTGCCGTCTGGGAGTGCGCGGGGGGAGGATGCTGGCTATTGATTTTCCAGAGGGACAGTCGTATGACTGGAATGCAGAGGTTATGCGAGAAGCTGGATGGACGATTTTGCCCTTGCGGTCGCTGCTGACGTTACTGCAACAAGACTATGGCGACCGCGGGATCCCTAGTCTGTGCATCGACATAAGCAGCATGTCACGGAAAACGCTTGCAGCCATAGTAGAGTGGCTACATTCTGGGAATGTTCGAATTGAGCGAGTTGAGTTTGCGTATTGCCCCGCTGAGTTTCACTCGAGCGTTCAGGCCGCCTACGAGTCCACCTTGATCCAGGCCAGGCCGGTGTCGCGCTTTTTCGCGGGGCATCCGCGTTCGAACCTGCTACCCATCGGCCTAGTGCTTGGGGTCGGACTTGAACCAGGCCGTGCGGAGTCGATTATAGAACTTCTTGAACCTAAACGTAGTTGGGGTTTCGTGCCTGTCGGTGGGGACCCGAGATTCGCGCAGCGCAGTGATGAAGTGGTGCGGGCCCTTTCTGGGTCTGGGCAGATTGAAACACTCGTTAACTACCCTTTACATTCTATTGAGGCTGCATACCACCGGTTAGATTCGCTCCTGTTCGTCACGAAATCCCGGTATCGCATGGTCATTTCTCCTTCGGGACCAAATATTTTTGGCCTCGCAGCCCAGTTGGTAGCTGCCGACCGACATACAGATCGTCCGGCTGTATGGCGCGTTGGCGGCTCGGTGAACCAAAACCCCCGAGACGTCACAGAGGATGGAGAGGTTGTGGCGGCTGAGGTCGTGCTGGCGTCCGAGAAAGTCGGCTACACGTGATTTTCAGTGCCGTGTCGATGTGATAACCATGTGGCTATGGTGGAAGTTGCGTGCCGCCGTCGCACCAAACCTCCCACTGCCTTGACTGTCGGAGGCTCTGCTTGACGTCGACGTCGGTCACCCCAGAGCGCGGTAGCCCACTGCACTCAGGATGTGATCGTTCCGTGACAGCCGTGCGTTGGTCGACTGTGCATAAGTATGTATGGCCAATTTGAGTAGATCGTGCAACTTTGGGCTAAAGGGCACCTAAAGCATCAAGAAAGGGCGACAAGGAATTCTACACCAGCACTGCCCTATCCAGTTCTTCATGTAATAGCCGGATGGAAGAGCCACCGTATACTTTGTCGTCTTCACGGTTCGGAGCTAGCCAATTATCTATCGCGCCCCAAGATTTCGCTGTGGCACTGTAGGTGCGGTGCTCCGAGGCAGAGCCTCGGTAGTCCCAGCGCATACATGGCTCTATCGCGATCCTTGCGCGGCGGCCTGTGTCTTAGTCAAATCCGCATATGCAAGTCGAGCACAAGCCTCACGTCCGGGTTGTCAAGATCGATGTTGAACAGTTCTCGAAATCGTTCCAACCTGTAGCGCAGCGTGTTGGGGTGGAGGTCAAGGGCCTTCGCTGCCTGGCGCACGTTGCCTTGACAACGGAGCCACTCGCTGATTGTGGCTAGGTAGTTCGTCTCGTGGCGGGCGTCGTAGTCCGTGATCTGGTGGAGGGGGCTGAGCGCCTCCAGGTCAGCCCGGGCTGGCGAGTCGAGCAGGCGTAGCAGGATGGCTTCGGCCCAGCACTCCGTGAAGGTCACGACCTCGGAGGTGTGCCTCCGGCGGGCGACCATGAGCGCGTACTCCGCTTCGCGGCGAGACCGCGGCAGGTCGCCGGGTTCGTCGCTCCATCGTCCGAGTCCCACTCGCACGCCTAGGGGATTCCCGTCGGAGCTGCGCGTGACCAGCTCTCCGAGCCAGTTGCGAAACCCTCCTTCACCGGAGGAGCGGGAGGTGGCAGTCAGGATGAGGTACCGCATTCCTGAGAGCTGGCCCCAGAGGACGTTGAGCGGCCCGAGGGACTGGCGGCTGATCCGCTGGTCTACTCGGGCCTCGAGGGCTGCACGCTTCGCGGGCTCTGTTGCCAGCGCCTCGACAACTGCGACACATGACCGCCCAGGGGGGAGCATCTCGCTGATTGAGGAGGTTGATCCGCCATGCAGCAGCACCGCCAGCTTTTCCAGCTCGATGGCCCTGGTTCGCTCGCTGTCGCTCCGACGCTGGAGGAAGTGAAGGGTCGCTTCTCCCCCTAGGCTGCGGAAGGCACGCTCGGCGGCCTCGGTCATTTCGGGCACTGTGGCCCAAAGCGCCCCGAGGAAGACACCGTTGTGGTCTCGGAGCCCGAGCGCCACCCGCGGCGAGGCACCCGGCAGGAGGTCACGCACTCGGATGGGCTGGTCTGACTGCCGGAGCAGGCGTTCCGTGCCGCTGCGTCGCATCGCCTCGGCGAAGCGATCGGGCTCCCGCCTCGAGACGATGGTGGAGACTCGGATCTCGTCTCCGCCGCGCTGGTCCTGCGAGTACCCGACGAGTCTCCCCTCCTCGTCCTCGATCGTCGTTGCGCCGCCGACTGCCTCGGCCGCGAGGTCCGCGATTTCGAAGAAGTCCTTGGCGCCGTGGATGCCCGGCGGCGTCCCCCGAGCTGGTGGCAGCCGAGCCCACGCCAGCTCGAGGACCTCGTGCCACGAGGCCTCGGGGTGGAGCAAGAGAGCTGGCGCGTCAACGGTCGACAGATGGATGATCAGATCTGACGTGCTTCGAGAGTCACCTTTGGGCCGCACCGCGACTATGGACCCTTGCAGTGAGCACTGCCGCGCGAGTTCGTTGATGGCTGAGACGTCTGTCACTCCGGGGGCGAGCACGAGGGCCCGTTGAGGCGGCGCAGCACCAACGTCTGAGTGCATAACCACCGAGTCGATGACGGTGTCGAGTTCCACTGCCACTGTGTCGTGGAGCAACCCGCGTTCGGTGAGCACAGTGGTGATGGCCGACAGATGCACCTTGCCTTCGGACTGACTGCCTGTAGTCATCAGATTGCTGTCATTCCGCCGTCTGCGACCAAAGCCGAGCCCGTGACAAACGACGACGCGTCGGAGGTGAGGAAAAGGATCAACGAGGCGATCTCTTCCGGGCGACCCTCACGGCCAATTGGCTGCCAGTCGGGCAGAGACTTCCGAACGACGTCGATCCCGCCCAACCGAGCTGCATGGGCAAGGTTGATCGGGGTATCTACCCAGCCAGGGCAGATGCAGTTGCACCGAATTCCTTGGGTTGCGAAGTCTCGCGCGACCGAGCGAGTCAGCATGAGCACGCCGCCTTTGCTCGCCGTGTAACCGGCCAACAGCGGCTCGGCGACCAAGCTGTTGACCGACCCCATGTTGATGATCGAGCCACCCCCCGCTCGTAGCAGCGCAGGAACGGCGGACTTGCAGCCGAGAAAGACGCCGCGAAGGTTCACGGCAAGAGTCCGATCGAACTCTTCGACACTCGTGTCCACCACCGTGCCAGGGATCGAGATGGCAGCGTTGTTCACCATCGTCGTGAGCTTGCCCCAGCGGCTCTCGGCAAGTCGGACGACTCCCTCGACGTCGACCGGATCGCTGACGTCACCCTTCATGACGACGACATGGTCTGGGGCTTGGCTGAACTCAGCCGTTTGCCGCGCGCCCGGCTCGTCGATGTCCATAGCAACCACGCGGGCACCGGCTGCGACAAGTGCTCGCGTGCTCGCTCGACCGATCCCGCTGGCAGCACCGGTCACCACCACGACCTTGGTCGACAGGTCGACGTCGCCGCTCACAGAGCTGGCCTCTTCGGGCGATTTCCTGAAAGAGCTTGGATCCGTTTTGACAATCGGCCAATGACTTCGGGAGTCGCCGCTTCGATCATGGTAGACACCATCCGCCCCCGACCGATCTGAGGTCAAGTGATTGGAGGATCTTCCATGACAGTGTCGTCGCCTCTGCAAGGCAGAGGTCTGGTTGAAGGGAAGTCATGCATTGTCACGGGGGCGGGCTCAGGCATAGGCAGAGCAAGTGCACAGCGCCTGGCAGCCGAAGGAGGCAGGGTCGTCTGCGCTGACATCGACGCCGAGTCAGCTGAGGAGACGGCCAAGATGATCGCTGAGTCAGGGGGTGAGGCCTTCGCACGTGCCGTCGACGTCGCGGATGCTGCTGCGGTCCAGGCCATGGTCCAGAGCGCTGTAGATCGGTGGGGCGGACTCTCCGTCTTGGTCAACAACGCCGGGGTGAACCTGCCGGGTCTGCTGCACGAAACTCCGGACGATGTGATCGACCGCACGCTGGATGTCAACGTGAAAGGCGAACTCTACGGGTGCCGCGCGGCGATCCCCGTGATGTTGGCGAACGGCGGCGGGTCGATCGTCAACATCAGCAGCGTCAACGGTCTCGTGAGCGAGCCTTTCCTCACCGTCTACTCGGCGTCCAAGGGCGCCATCGTGATGCTGACCAAGGGGATCGCGCTGGACTACGCCAAGCAGGGGATCCGGTGCAACTGCATCTGCCCTGGCTGGGTCGATACGCCCATCAACTACGCCCATGCGGAGCTCCTGGGTGGGCTCAAGCACGTGTACGACACCATCGACAGCTTTCAGCCGATGGGACGGCCAGGACGGCCCGAAGAGATCGCCAGCATGGTCGCCTTCCTGGCTAGCGAGGAAGGCAGCTTCATGACCGGAAGCGTGGTCTCCGTTGACGGGGGGATGACAGCCCAATGATCTCTGGAAGCAAGGAAGGATCACCGTCATGAAGGATCCCGAAGGGCCAACTGCCGGCGCCGAGGGTCGCCCGCTCACCGACGACGAGCGCCTCCTGCAGGAAATGGGCTACAAGCAGGAACTGCATCGCGGCATGTCGATGTTCTCCAATTTTGCCGTGTCGTTCTCCATCATCTCGATCCTCTCGGGATGCTTCATCTCCTATGGCATCGCGCTCAAGTCCGGCGGGCCCTCGACGCTCGTCCTGGGCTGGCTGATCGTCGGGGCGCTGGTCACCTGTGTCGCCTTGTCGATGGCGGAGGTGTGCTCTCGCTATCCGACGGCTGGCGGCCTGTACTTCTGGGCCGGGCGGCTAGCGCGCAAGAACAAGAAGCTCTGGGCTTGGTACGTCGGATGGTTCAACTTCATGGGCGAGGTTGCGGTGACCGCGGCGATCGACTTTGGCTGCGCCACGACGTGGGCGGCCTTCATGAACCTGGTGTGGGGTGTGCAGGTGACGCCTACCCGTGTCTTCTTCTTGTTCGTTGCCCTCATCGTGTCGCACGCCTTGCTGAACACCTTCGGCGTCAACCTCGTGAGCTTCCTCTCTAGCGTCTCGGCCTGGTGGCACGTCGTCGGCGTGCTCATCATCGTGGTCGTCCTCTGGGTGCTTCCGGAACACCATCAGAGTGTGAGTTGGACGCTGACCGGATGGCACAACTCCACCGGGTGGAGCTTCGCGCCATACGTGTTTCTCATGGGTCTGCTCATGGCGCAATACACGTACACCGGCTACGACGCATCCGCGCACGTCGCGGAAGAGACCGTGAGCGCAGCGCTGAGTGCTCCCCGCGGCATCGTGATGAGTGTCGTTGTCTCTATCATCGGCGGCTTCATCCTGCTCTACTCCATCACGGCGGCGATCCCCGATGTGAGCTCAGCCGGCCTCGAGAGGATCGCAGCCAGCAGCACCGGACTCCCACCAGCGCAGGTATTCGTTGACTCCCTGAACAGTCCGGCTATGACCAAGTTCTTGCTTTTCATTGTGTGCATCGCGCAGTACTTCTGTGGCATGGCGTCAGTGACTGCGAACTCGAGGATGACCTTCGCCTTCTCGCGCGACAACGCACTTCCTGGATCGCGTTGGTGGGCCAAGGTCAACACTCGCACCGGCACGCCCACGAACTCGATCTGGCTCTGCGTCGTCTTGTCCATTCTGCTGGCCAGCCCTGCACTGTTCAGCACGACGGCGTTCCTGGCGATGACGTCGATCGCCGTGATTGGCCTGTACATCGCCTACGTGGCCCCGGTCTACCTTCGCCGTCGTGCGGAGAACTTCACGCCTGGCCCCTGGAACCTCGGGCGCTGGAGTCCCATCATCAACTGGGTGTCCGTGGTCTGGGTCTGCATCATCTGCATCATGTTCATCCTGCCCCCGGTCAGTCCGATCACTGTCGACACGTTCAACTACGCTCCGGTGGCGGTGGCAGTCGTTGGTCTGTTCGCGACCGTCTCGTGGTTGGTGAGTGGGCGCAAGCGGTTCATGAAGGGCGCTTCCCCGGAGAGCCACAACGCTGCTGACCCCGAGAAGGTCCTTGAAGAAGAGCGGTGACCTGGAGACTGGGCGCCGGCAGACAGCCGATGTAGATCGCGTCCTTGGCGCCTAGCCAGTGCACGAACTGGTCGAGATGGAGCGTGTCGCCTGCCCTGCCGATGGACCCGGCGGGGCAGGCGGCGATGACTGCAGGGCCTGGAGGGACGAAACCGCGGGTGGCTTCGGCACATCTCTTTGCCCTTGCCGGGCAAAATGTGGCGGGATGTCTCACTCCCAGGTCTTGGCCCGATGAGCGCCGTTGCCTTGCGTCGCCTGGAGGCAACCGACGCTCCCGTGATGGTTGACGTCCTCGCCTCCGGCGAGCTCTACGAGTTCACCGGTGGCACGCCGCCGACGTTGGAGTCGCTGACCGCGCAGTACGAGATCCAAGCTCGCGGGCGTTCGCCAGACGGGCTCGAGGAGTGGCTCAACTGGATCGTTGTCGATCAAGAGCGCGAGCCCGTCGGATACGTCCAGGCCACGCGTCCCGCGGACGGTACGACAGCGGAGATCGCGTGGGTGATCGGTGTCCCGTGGCAGGGGCGGGGCTACGCGACGAAGGCGGGTCTTCTCATGCTGTGTGAACTCTGGCGCCTCGGAGTGCGCGAAGTCGTCGCACACATCCACCCCGACCACGCCGCCTCCAACGCCGTCGCGATCCGGCTCGGACTGCGCCGCACGGACCAGGTTGTCGACCGTGAGGTCAGATGGCATGGCCGCCTCGACGATCTGCGCCCCACCGCACGCCGCTGAGCTGCGAATGCCACCCGCGCCCCACGCTCCGTGTTCCTCGATTGGATCGCACTGGGTCATGGAGCCACCCTCGCGCATTTCGCCGTCAGGTCGAGGAAACGTTCGAACGCAGCAGGCCGCGGAGAGCCCGCCGGGACGCGCCGCCGCCCTCTCCACCGGCCGCGAATCCGGTTTGCCCAGCGGGGTCTTGACGCGCCCGGCTAGGCTCAGCGGGCATGGACGTCACCGAGTTCGTGCCCACACCCGAGCAATACGCCTTCACGTTCGGTGGCGTCGCGCCGGTGCGCCGAGTCAGGCCCGGCGAGGCGCTGCGGCTCTGGTCGGACGACGCGTTCTGCGGGGCGCTGCGCAGCGTCCACGACCTGCCCTCCGAGCGGCTGACCATGCCCTACGTCAACCCGCAGA
>CAZEAV010000097.1:0-8211 GCA_964510215.1 uncultured Iamiaceae bacterium | reverse complement strand
AATCGGCTTTCGACGGCGACAACGCCGGGAGCGGTGCCGGTGGCAGCCAGGCCGGTGGGGGTGGCGGCGCGGGTGGCGGCTTCCCGGGCGCCAGTGCGGGCGTGGCCGGAAACTCCGGTGGCGGCGGCGGTGGTGGCGGCGGCGCCGGCATCTCCAAGGCCCCGATGCTGAAGGACGTCCTCGTCACGACCGCGGCCAATCCCGGCGACGGCGGAGTCATCATCACCACCAATCCCTAGAACTCGGCCGCCGACGATGCGACGTGGCTTCGTGGATGTCACCTGGTCGTACAATGCCTGGCCCACCGCACGGAGTGGCCTGATGCCTCGTACCCCGTGACACCGGGACGGACAGGGAGTACCGTGGTCCGGAGTGGTTGCTCTGCGGGGCAGGATGCGGGAGATCGCTGCGGCCGAAGGACTGGTACAGGGGGCGGCAGACGGTACGGGCGCGGTCGTCGTGGTCGAGGGCGCTCCCGGGATGGGCAAGACGCGCCTGCTCGACGAGGTGTCCGCGCTCGCGGAAGCTGCGGGAATGGTCGTGGCCTCGGGTCGGGCCGACGAACTCGACCGGATCAGCCCGTGGTCCAGCTTGATCGATGCCCTTTCGACAACGGCGCCGCCGATCGTCGACCCCGACGCGCTGCTCGCCCCGTCGGAGCGACTGGACCAGCGAGGCGCGGTGGTCGAAACAATGCGCACGTCACTTGAACAGGTCGCGCGACCAAACCCGGTCATGGTCATCCTCGACGATCTGCAGTGGGCCGACCCCGCGTCGGTTGCTGCGTTGGCCATATTGCCCGAGCAGCTCTTCTCGTATCCGATCGTGTGGCTACTGGCCCGCCGGCCCACGCCGAGCTCGGCGAACCTCGACGTGCTGCTCGCCCGGCTCGATTCACTCGGTGCGTCGCATTGGCCGCTCGAACCGCTGGACGAGGAAGCGACGATGGCGCTTGCCAACGATGTCGCCGGTCGAGCGCTCGAGATGACCGCCGCGGAGATGCTGATGGCCACCGGCGGCAATCCGCTGTTCGTCCGGGTCGCCATGCGCAACCAGGGCGCGGGCGACATCAGCGACAACGAGATGCAGGATCACCCAGGTGCAACCGCCGGGGAACTCGCGCTCGAAGCTGCCGTGAGCTCGTACCTCCGCTCACTATCGGAGGCGACCGTCGAAGTCCTGCGTGTCCTCTCGGTGCTGGGTCACGACTTCAGCGTCGAAGAGGCGGCCGAGTTGCGCGCCCGGCCGAGCGCCGAGCTGTTGCCGATCATCGAGGACGCAATGAAAGGGGGTGTCCTGGTCGAGGCCGGTACCCGACTCGCGTTCTGCCACGATGTGTTCCGCCAGGTGCTCTACGACGGCATCCCGGGTCCCGTGCGCCGGTCGCTGCACCGCGAAGCTGCGGCCGTGCTCCGCAACCGCGGTGCGTCGCCGACCCGCCTGGCCGGTCAGCTCGTGATCGGCGCAACCAGTGGCGACGAAGAAGCCGCTGCATCGCTCCTCGAAGCCATCGGCCTGCTCGTCGGGACCTCGCCGTGGAGCGCCGCGGACCTGGCGCTGCGATTGGTCGATCTGGCGACTCCGGGCACCGAGGAAGAGGCGACCGCCGTGTCGATGGCAGTCTCGTTGCTTGCCTGGGCCGGACGCGGTGACGAGGCGCTCGACCTCGGCGAGCGTTTTCTTCAGAACGCGACCGCCTCGGCGGCAATCCAGGCCGACGTCCTGCTCGGGATCCGCCGTGCCTGGCTTCAACGCCATTCGCGCTCGTATCCCCGCCCGCTGCCACCAGGTATCCTCGACGACCCCGGCGTCCCCACCCCGGTTCGTGCCATTCTGCTCGCCTACGAACACATCGGCGGGCTCCACAGCGGCGACCTGAGCTCAGCGGACGCGAAGGTCGACGAGGCCATGGGGCAATTGGAGGGGACCGGAACCGACTTGGACATTGCTTCGGTCCAGCCCCTGTGGGTGTCCTTTGCCCAGTACCGGGGCCGGTTCCTGCTCGCGCTCGAGCGGGCCGAGCAGGACCTCCACCCGATCGGACCGAGGACCGAGGAGGCCGCGACTGCCACCAAACGGGGCAGCTTGGCAGGATGTCTCGGCGGACTCGGCCGCATCCGGGAAGGCCTCCAAGCCGCGGACGAGGCGATCCAGAGGGCCGAATCGAGCGGCTATCCGTTCAGTTTGCCGCAGCACCGAGCCATCCGTGCCACACACTTCTTGGAGCTCGGCCGGCTCGAGCACGCGAAAGCCGAAGCCGCCGCAGCCGCAGCGTTGGCCCTGGACGCCGAATTCCTCGACTTCGCGGCGGTCGCGTTGACGGCTCTGATCGAGTCCACGGTGCGCATGGGCGACCTCGACGCCGCCAACAATGCGCTCGAGCGCATGCCGCGGGCATACGACGGCGGCTCGCCGATCCCCGAGGAACACTGGGGGTCCGCGTTGGTTGCCCAGGCACACGGCCGGGACGCGGTGGCGCTGCGCGCCCTGCAACCGGTCTTCGACGAACTCGCGGCCGACCGGTTCGCGATCGCGGTCCGCCACCCCGGGCGTCTCCCCCAACTCGCCGGGCTGGCCCTCCGCCACGGCAATCGCTCCGCAGCCGAAGTGGCCGTGGAGGCGGCAGGCCAGCTCGCCGCCGTCAACGCGGGGATTGCGTTCTTGGACCATGTCGAGCGACACTGCCGAAGCCTCCTCGACAATGACCCACAGCTCCTCCGTGAAGCGTACGAGATGTCGCAGCCCGAAGAGACGCGCCTCGTGCACGCCATCTTGTCCGAGGACCTCGGTGTCGTCGAGGCCGACGTCGGCAGACGAACCGCAGCAGTCGCTGCGCTCGAAGAGGCTTTCGGGCTCTTCGACGAGATGGGCGCGCAACGTGACGCGGCTCGCGTCCGGGGCGAGCTGAGAAAACTGGGCGTGCGCAAGCGCCACGCCGCCGTCGGCGAAAGACCGGTCAGCGGTTGGGCGTCGCTCACCCCGGCCGAGCTGTCCGTCGTCCGGGTCGTCGGCCGCGGGCTCACCAATCGGGCCGCTGCCGCCGAACTGTTCATCTCGCCTGACACGGTCAACACCCACCTGCGCCACGCCTTTGCCAAACTCGAGATCCGGTCGCGGGTCGCGCTCGCACACATCGTCTCAGCACATGACGCCGACAGGACCAACGACGAGTGATGAGGTCTCTGACCTATTCGCGCAGCCTGCAAGTGGGGTTTTGGCGTGACGGTCACCGGTCTCGCGTCGTGTCGGCGGAATCCGCCGAGTTCGCCGCCTTGGCCGACTCGTTGAGGAATGCTCCCAGCGAGTTCCCATGACCCGTTCCGGGTTGTGGTGCGATGTGGAAGGTGGGACTCGTCGCCGCCCAGTGGTCGCCCATCCAGGTATTGGCATAGCCGGTCGCCGGAGCGTCGGTGTCCAGGCCGTGGATCTGGACCAGGTCGAGCCGCCCATCGGCGTCGGTGAAGCGGTAGCCGACCCACATGTCCTCGGTACTCTTGTTCCACTTCCGGACGCTCATGTTCCCGCCCGGTGGGACGGTCCTCGGCGGTTGGTCGCCGTGCCCGTCAATTGCCCTGATGACACCGCCCGGGGTCTTGTCCCGCATGTAGTGCTGCGTCGTGTCGAGTGTCCAGGTGTAGGGCGTATTGTTGTACAACCACATCGGGTACACACGCTCGGGATCCCGGATGGCGCTGCTCCCGCTCTGGAGAAAGTCCTGCGCGACGGGTGGTCCTTGCGGTGGCGGCGTGGTGCCCGTCGTCCTGGCCTCATTGGCAGCGGCAGCAGGCTTCTGGCCGCTGGCGGCGGCCGCCTTTGTGGTCCCGGAGGTGCGGTGGCTCGACGCGCCGCTGCAGGCCGACGGTGCCACGACAACGGACGCGATTCCAAGCGCGAATACGGTTCTGGACAAGCGGTTCATTTGACGGATCCTCGGGTGCGGTTTCGTGCGAGTTGAGCGTGATTGGCCGTTCTCGGTTCGACGGACCGGACCAGTAGTGCCTCGCGGCAGATCAGGCGACGGTCTTGGTTCGTGTCGGTGCCTCGTACCATGGCGATATCGTGCCGAATCGCTCGCGTACCGGTCATCACCCGAACACGTGATTCCCTACCGCAGGCGTGGTTCCATCGTTGCCAAGCCTTCGCCGTGCCAATAGTGGCGCGGCACCTCGAACCCGGGGCGTAAGCTGCACGTCCGCGCACGACGTCATCGAGCGCACGGCAACTCGCCCGGGTGCTAGAACCTCAGATGTGGTTGCTCTACGGGGCAGGGTGCGGGAGATTGCGGCGGCCGAAGTCCTTCTACAAGGGGCGGCGGAGGGTACGGGCGCGATCGTGGTCATCGACGGTGCGCCCGGGATGGGCAAGACGCGCCTGCTCGACGAAGCGGCTGCCCTCGCAACCGCCGCAGGAATGGTCGTGGCGACGGGCCGGGCCGACGAACTCGACCGGATCAGCCCGTGGTCAACGCTGATCGAGGCGCTGTCGACGACGGTGCCACCGATCGTCGACCCGGACCGGCTGCTCGGGCCGTCGGACCGACTCGACCAACGGGGCGCCGTGGTCGAGGCATTCCGCATCTCACTCGAAGAGGTCGCCCGTCGGACCCCGGTCATGGTCGTCCTCGACGACCTGCAGTGGGCCGACCCCGCGACGGTGGCCGCGTTGGGATCACTCCCCGAGCAACTCTTCTCCTACCCGATCGTGTGGCTGCTGGCACGACGACCCGTCCCGACCTCGGCGGCTCTCGACGTGCTCGTCGGCCGACTCGAGACACTCGGCGCGGCCCGTTGGCGACTTGAGCCGCTCGACGAGGAGGCGACGATGGCACTCGCCAACGACGTCGCCGATCGGCCGGTCGACATGAGCGCCGCCGACGTGCTGGTGACGACCGGCGGCAACCCGCTGTTCGTGCTCGTCGCCATGCGCAACCAGGACGCGGCCGACATCGCCGATACTGACGGCGGTACGCGCGCACTCGGAGCGGTCGCCGACGGGGAACCCGCTCTCGAGGCGGCGGTGAGCTCCTACCTCCGATCCCTGTCCGGAACGACGGTCGCGATGTTGCGGGTGCTCTCGGTGCTCGGACACGAGTTCAGCTTCGACGAGGCGACCGAATTGAGCGCCCGACCGAGCGCCGAACTGTTGCCGATGATCGAGGATGCGATGGCGGACGGGGTGCTGGCCGAAGCAGGCTCCCAGCTCGCGTTCTGCCACGACCTCTTCCGGCAGGTGCTCTACGACGGCATCCCGGGGCCGGTGCGCCGGTCGCTGCACCGCGAGGCTGCGGCCGTGCTCCGCCACCACGGGGCCCCACCGACCCGGCTCGCCGGCCAACTCGTGATCGGAGCAACCGGCGGAGACGAACAAGCCAAGGCTTCGCTCCTCGAGGCGATCGGCCTACTCGTCGGCACCTCACCGTGGAGCGCCGCGGACCTGGCGCTGCAGCTGGTCGATCTGACGACCGAAGGCACCGAGGAAGAGGCGACCGCCGTGTCCACCGCGGTGTCGCTCCTCGCGTGGGCGGGACGCTGCGACGAGGCACTCGATCTGGGAGAGCGATTCCTTCAGCGCGCGACGCCCTCGGCCGCCATCCGTGCCGACGTTCTGTTGGGGGTCCGCCGGGCCTGGCTCCAACGCCACTCGCGCCCCTACCCGCATCCGCTGCCATCCGACGTCTTCGACGACCCGGCCGTCCCCACGTCGGTCCGGGCCCTCCTTCTCACCTTCGAACAGGTCGGCGCGCTCCACAGTGGCGACCTCGATCCCGCGGATGCACGGGTCGACGAGGCGATCGCGCTGTTGACGGGGCAGGGCACCGAGCTGGACATCGCCTCGGTCCGGCCGATGTGGGTGACCATCGCCCAGTACCGTGGCCAGTATCTGGACGCGTTGGAGCGCGCCGGCCGGGACCTGCGCCCGGTCGGGCCGAGAAGCGAGGCAGTCGCCACGGCCACCGAGCAGGGCAGCATCGCGGGCTGTCTCGGCGGACTCGGTCGCACCCGGGAAGGGCTCCGAGTCGCTGAAGAAGCCATTCATGCCGCCGAGACGAGCGGCTACTCCTACGTCCTGCCGCACTACCGAGCGATCCGTTCCGACTTCTTCCTGGAGCGCGGTCGCCTGGAGGATGCAAAAGCCGAGGCGGCCGCGGCAGCGGGCTTGGCCCTCGACGCCGAATTCCTGGACTTCGCGGCGCTGGCAGTGTCGGTACTCGTCGAGGCGACGGTGCGATCCGGCGACCTGGCCGCTGCCCAGGCGGCGCTGGATCGTCTGCCGCCGGCGAGCGAGGGCGGTTCGCCGACGCTCGAGGAGTTCTGGGCAGCCGCGCTCGTGGCCCAGGGGCACGGCCGCGACGCGGTCGCGCTGGAGACGCTCCGCCCTGTGTACGAGGCTCTCGCGGGGAACCGGTTCGCGATCAGCGCTCGACACCCTGGGCGGCTCCCCCAGATCGTCGGGCTCGCCCTCGCTCAGGGCGACCGCGACACGGCCCTTGCGGTGGTGACCGCGGCCGGGTACCTGGCCACCACGAACAGGGGCGTCGAGATACTGGACCAAGTCGAGCGGCATTGCCGAGGCCTCCTGGACCACGATGCCCGGCTCCTGCGTGAGGCCTACGACCGGTCGCAGCCCACAGAGAACGTGCTGCTCCATGCCATAGTCGCGGAGGATCTCGGCGTTGCCGAGGCCGACGTCGGACACCGATCCGAGGCGGTCATCGCGCTCGAAGAGGCTTTCGGGCTGTTCGACGACATGGGCGCGCAACGCGACGCGGCCCGGGTCCGGGGCGAGCTCAGAAAGCTCGGCGTGCGCAAGCGTCATGCCGCCGTCGGCCGACGCCCGGTGAGCGGCTGGGAATCGCTGACCCCGGCCGAACTCTCGGTCGTCCGGGTCGTCGGCCGCGGCCTCACCAACCGTGAGGCCGCGACCGAGCTGTTCATCTCGCCCGACACCGTCAACACCCACCTGCGTCACGCGTTCACCAAACTCGAGATCCGGTCGCGCGCTGCCCTCGCGCGCATCGTCGCCGACCGCAACCCCGACGGCACCGGACCCTGATCGGCGCGACGACGCGGGTCGACGCCACCGCCGGCGGCGAACACCTGCCGGCTACGGGGAGATGAACTCGCCGAGCGAGACGTTTGCCGCGTTGCCGAAGCCCCGCCCGTACGCCCCGACGTGGGACCCGCCGACCGCGAGGTACAGGCGCTGATAGAGCTGGTCGATCGTCAGGCTCGGCGACGCGCCTTCGGCCTTCCAGAGTGCATAGGCGAACTCGTCGGCGAGCCAGGTGTGCAGAGCGGGGTCGTAGTTGGTGCTGAGCGAGTTCTCGACCGGGTTGGCCGCGGCCAGCAACAGCGCGCCGGGCGCGTCGAGCGCTTTGCCGAGCGCGCCACTCTGGCAGGCCTCGACGACGATGAGCATGCGCCGGTAACCGTGTTCGGCAGCCATGGCGTCGACGGTCCGATCGAGGAGCCCGGGGCTGAGGATGGAGTAGTTCTCGCCGCGCGCGGCGACCGGGTCGCCGAGCCCGAGGTACACACCCTGCGCGTTGCCGTGACCCGCGATGAAGACGTAGACGTCGTGACCCGGGCCCGCCCGGATCACCTTGGGCGTGTCGGGCGACGCGCGCCCGGAGAGGATGTCCATCAATCTCGACGCGGTCATCCCACCCAAGGGGTAATCGGCACGCGTCGTGGTCGCGACATCGGGCCCGCCGACGCGGTATGGCACCTCTCCCGGGTCCGGGTTCTGCCGGTTGTGCGACAGGTCGTCGGCAGCAACCACGATGATGTGGCTCGCCGGCACACCGTGGGCGCGCAGTCGCTGGTACTGCGCGAGGACATCAGCCTGGTGCCGGTAGTTCTCCCAGCCGTCCGACGCGGCCACGAGCAGTGCCCAGGTGCCGGTCTTCGGTCCGGCCCGGTAGGCGCCACCCACTGCGGTGACCGCCCGGTCGGGCGAGTTCGAAGCATCAGCCGCCGACTCCCGGTGCCGCGCCGTCGCAGAGTCGGCCGTCGAGATCTCGTCGACCACCTCGAAGCGGTCGCCCCTCACCCGCCAGTGCTCATAGGTGGATGCAACGAGCTCGAGGCCGGACGTGCGGTCGAAGTGCCACGGACCCACGGCGCCCACCACTGCCGGGTGCCTGCCCGCATCGATCGCCGCGAGGGTCTTCGCCACCCCGGCACGGTTCCAGTGCAGGGTCGCTCCGGT
>CAZEAV010000096.1:0-8218 GCA_964510215.1 uncultured Iamiaceae bacterium | reverse complement strand
CGGCGATCGTGGTGGCGGCACCGTCCGGGGAAACCACCGCGGTCGACTGGGCGGCCGCCACCGGGGACATCCGACAGGCCGTTCCTTCGGGCGCGACGATCGCTCCCAAGGCCTACTATCCGATGCACGTCGTCGCCCGGGCGCTCGGGTCGACGCTGTCGATCGGCGCATGGCCGGTCGGTGAACCGGACAGAGGCGCACGTCTCGTGGTCGACTTTGCCGACACCGGCTACCACCTTCCAACCGAGGGCAGGGTCGGCGTGCTCGCCAACCATCTCCAGGGAGGGCACACGATCACCTATTCGGACATCACTGTCAGGGACCTGGATACAGGAGCCTGAGATGGATCTGGCGACCGCGGGTCGCCGGCTCAGGTGCCACCGAGGGGCGCGCGGGGGGCGAAGCGCACCGGCATGGACTCATAACCGGACACGAAGTTCGCAGCTCGGTACGCCGGCTCGGACGCTTCGGTCAACTCGATGTCTCCGAGGCGATCGAGCAGGGTGTCGAACATGACCTCCAGTTCCAGGCGGGCGAGCGACTTGCCCAGGCAGTGGTGGGTGCCATAGCCCCCGAATGCCACGTGATCGGTTGCGTCCCGATGGATGTCGAAGGTGAAGGGATCATCGAACACCGCCTCGTCGCGGTTGGCCGAGGGATACAGCAGCAACATGTCGTCGCCCGCGTGCAGGTGCGCCCCGTGGAAGACGACGTCCTCGGTGACATGCCGGTTCATGTTCTTGATGGGCGTGACCCAGCGGAGCATCTCCTCGATCGCACCGGGCAACAGGTCGCGGTTCGCGCGGAGCTCCTCCCACCGTGAGCGCTCGGTCAGCAGTTGGTACAGACCGCCCGATATCACGTGCCGCGTGGTCTCGTCGCCGCCGATGAGGATGAGCAACGACTCCGAGATCACCGAGTCCGCGTCGAGTCGCATTCCCTCGACCTCGGCGTGCACGAGGATGCTCATGAGGTCGTCGGTCGGGTGCGCGCGCCGCTCCTCGGCAACCCGGGTCGCATAGTCGCAGTAGCCGGTGTAGGCGTCTGCCGCTCGCATCACCGCGTCTCCGTCGTCCAGTCCGGTGAGACCCCGCAGCAGATCGTCGGACCAACCCAGGAGCGTGTCGCGATCTTCCGGCGCCACGCCGAGCTGATCGGCGATGACGATGAGGGGCAGCCGGGCGGCGATGTCCCACACGAAATCGACCTCGCCCTTGTCACAGACGCGATCGATGATCTCGTTGCAGACGCCCTGCAGGTACTCCTTCTGGCCGCGCACCCGTCCGGGAGTGAAACCGGTGAACACCAGTTTGCGGCGATCCCGATGTTCGGGATCGTCCATGTCGATCATCATCGCCTGGGGCGGGGCGTCAGCCCGGATTCCCTGGGCATTGGAGAAGACTTTCGGTTTCCGCTCGGCCTCCATGATCGCCGCATGGGTCGCGCAGCCCCAGACCCCGGAGTTCTCGTCGAAGTACACCGGAGCGTTGGCGCGCATCCAGGCGAGCTCTTCGTGTGGATTGCGGGCCCAGAACGCTCCGCTGACGAGATCGATCTTCGGATTTTTCGCCCTGTCGGCCATGAAACGGGATTCTGACACATCGTCAGGTCCGGCGTCGGCGGGCCTCGGGAGAGTCGTAGGTGCACCGGTGGGATGGTGTAGAACGTGTTCTCGCCATGATGCCGGAGCGGTTCTGACCGGCGTCGCCGAATCCGCCGTTGCAAAGGGGGAATCCGAGCGTGCACATCGCGTACACCGACGACCAGGAGGCACTGCGTGCCGAGGTGCGGGCCTACTTCGACGCACTGATGACGCCCGCGGTCACCGAGGAATGCGCGATCGGGGAGACCGGCGGCCCAGCATCGCTCGCCGCCGTGCGCAAGATGGGTGCGGACGGCTGGTTGGGGATCGGGTGGCCGACCGAATACGGCGGCCAGGGACGGACCCCGCTGGAGCAGTACGTGTTCACGAACGAGTCCTGGCGGGCCAACGCACCGACACCGTTTCTCACGATCAACGCGGTGGGCCGCACGATCCAGGAGTTCGGCACCAGCGAACAGAAGGACTTCTTCCTGCCCCGCATCCTCGCCGGGGAGCTCCATTTCTCGATCGGCTACACCGAACCCTCGGCCGGCACCGATCTGGCGTCGCTGACCACCCGGGCGGTCCGTGACGGTGACGAATGGGTCATCAACGGCGCGAAGGTGTTCACCAGCCTCGCCAGCTACGCCGATTACATCTGGTTGGCGGCGCGCACCGACCCGGACGCTGAAAAGCACAAGGGCATCACGATCTTCGCAGTGCCGACCACCGCGGCGGGATACTCCTTCACCAAGATTCCCACGATGGTGAACGCGAGTACCTACCAGACTTATTACGACAGGGTCCGGGTGTCCGACCGCGCGGTGATCGGCGACGTGAACCGTGGCTGGGACCTCATCGTCAATCAGCTCAACTACGAGCGCATCTCACTCGCACCGACCGGGTCGGTGGAGCGGGCCTATGAGGGCACCCTGGACTGGGCACGTAGGTCCCGGGAGGGTGGCCGTCGCCGCATCGACGACGGGTGGGTACGTACGAACCTGGCGCGGGTGAGAGCCGGCATCGACGCGTTGGCGCTGATGAACTGGAAAGCCGCGTCGGCAGCCACGATGGATCCGGCGCTCTCCAGCGCGATCAAGGTGTACGGGACCGAGTTCTTTCTCGATGCCTACCGGCTGCTCGGCGAGGTGATCGGCCCACGGGCCTCACAGGATCGGTCCTCGCCGCTCGCCGTCCTCCAGGGCGCGCTGGCGCGCGCGGTGCAGGGATCGTTGATCCTCACCTTCGGTGGCGGCGTGAACGAGATTCAACGGGACCTGATCGCCATGTTCGGGCTCGGCATGCCCCGGACCCCGAGGATGTGAGACGCAATGGATCTGACCTTCACCGAAGAACAAACCACCATCACCGGGCTCGCCGATCGGATTCTGGACGCGAAAGCTCCGCCAGAAGTGCTCCGGGCGGTCGAACGCGACGGCGACGAAACCCCATTGCGCGACGCATGGCGCGCGCTCGCCGAAGCCGGTCTGACGGGTGTCGGACTGCCCGAGTCGGTGGGCGGCGGCGGCCTCTCCTTCGCCGAGACCGTGCTCGTCGTCCAGGCGGTCGCCCGGGCCGCGGCACCGCTCCCGGCGTATGCGACCCTCGTGTTGGGGGCCGCACCGATCGCCGAGTTCGGTTCGGACACCCAGCGCGCCCGCTGGTTGCCGGGGGTGGCGGACGGCTCCAGCGTGCTCACCGGGGTGCTCGTCGGTGCCGATGACGCGTCGGACCCGCCATTGCGTGCTCACCGTGACGACCGCGAAGACGGGCACGCACGGCGGGTCAGCGGGACGGGGTGGTACGTCCCCTACGGCGCCGACGCGAACGGATACGTGGTGCCGATCGCCACGGTTTCGGGTGACGTGGAGCTGGCTGTGATCGCCGCGGATTCGCCGGGCATCACCACCGAGTCGCTCGCACCGATGAGCGGGGAACCATCCGCGATCGTGCGCTTCGACGCCACCCCGGTGCCGGACGAGGACGTCCTGGCCGGCTCGCTGGGCTCCGGAGACCGGGCGTACCGGTGGTTGCGGGACCGGGCGGTCGCCGCGACGTGCGCCGCCCAGGTCGGCACCTGTGAAGGCGCGTTGTCGCTGACTGCTTCCTATGTCTCGGAACGGGAGCAGTTCGGTACGAAGCTGGCCACGTTCCAGGCGGTCGCCCACCGGGCGGCCGACGCGTGGATCGACACCGAGGTGGTCCGACTGACCGCGTGGCACGCGGTGTGGCAGCTCGCCGAGGGCCGGGACGCGACCGATGCCCTCGACGTGGCCAAACACTTCACCGCCGAAGCAGCTCAGCGGGTCGTCGCGGCCGCCCAGCATCTCCACGGCGGCATCGGGATGGACCTGGACTATCCGGTCCACCGGTACTTCCGCTGGGCCAAGGAGCACGAGCAGCGGCTCGGCGGTGGCGCCGAACACCTCGCCGCGCTGGGCGATCGGCTGGCCGCTCGGTGACCGCGGTTCCCGCCGTGTCGCCCACCGCACGCCGCCGGCGGCCATGTGTCTTTTGGCACGCCGGGGGTTCCCGATCCGATAGCCTCACCTGACGACCCGTCAGGGAATGACCGCCGATGGCCCGCGGCCGTCCGAACGCACCAGGAGCACCGATCACGCAATGAAGGAATCCCGCACGACAAACCGCACGCGGCGTGGTCGCCTGACCGCGGTCGCCCTCACCGTGGCACTCGTCGCCGCCGGCTGTGGCAATCGGACCAACTCCTCGAGCGACGATACGAACCTGAACGGCAACGGCGCGTCGACCACGACATCCCAACAGGCGGGAGGAGCCACATTCGGCACGTTGGCCTCACCCTGTGGCCCGGGCAAGGCGTCGGGTGCCACGGACAAGGGCGTATCCGATTCGACGATCGACATCGGGGTCATCTCGGACAAGAACGCCGGGCCGGTACGGGTGCCCACCGCCGGGATCGAGGCGTCGATGAAAGCATTCGTCGCCTATTGCAACGGCCGGGGCGGGATCAACGGCCGCAAGCTGAAGCTCACCACCTACGACGCGAAACTCGTCAAGTCGCTCACCGCGGCCAAGCAGGCCTGTGACGATCAGCCTTTCGCGCTGGTCGGCAACGGCGTGGTGCAGGATGCCCCGATGGCCCAGCCGCTGGTGGACTGCGGCCTCGTGTCGGTCTCGGCCTACACCGCCACCTACCCGATGACCGCCAGCCCGTTGAACGTCGAACCGGTCCCCAATCTCGGGAACGTGTACGCGACCGGCGATGCGCAGTACTTCGCAAAGCACTTCCCCAAAGCGATCAAGAAGTCCGCGATCTTCTCGCCCAGCCAGTCCGCCGCGGCGGACCAGGCCAAGCGGGCGGTCCAGGCCCGGGAGAAGCTCGGTTACAAGTTCATCTACACCAACCATTATCCGCTCATCCAGAACGACTGGAAGACCCAGGTCCAGACCCTGAAGAACAAGGGCGTGCAGTACGTGACAATGGTCGACACGGTCAACGCCGCGATCGGCATGCTGCAGGCCATGCAGGATGCGAACTACCACCCCAAGGTGATCGACCTCGGCCAGCAGTACTACGACTCCACGCTCGCGTCGTCCGGCGTCGCCAACGGGGTGTTCGTGCAGACCAACACGCAACCGTTCGAGAATCCGAGCCCGGCCATCACCCAGTACGTCGACCTGTTGCACAAATCCGACCCGAAAGCTCCGGTGACCTCGCTCGGTGTCCAGGCGTTCTCGGCGGCACTGATGTTCGCCACGGTCGCCAAGCAGCTCGGGTCGAATCTGACCCGTAAAGGCTTGTTGGACGGCCTGCACAAGATCCGCTCCTGGACCGGCGGTGGACTGCATCCACCGCAGAATCCGGGCGGGAACAAGACCAACACCTGCACCCTGATCATGAAAGTCGAGAACGACAAGTTCGTCACCGTGTTCCCCAAGGGCGACTCCAACGACCCGACCAAGAGCTTCGACTGTGACCCCGAGGCGGTCACCTCGGTCCACGGGGACTGGGGTAAAGCGCCGACGCTCCACTGATCGGCGTCGACCGGATCGTCGATGACATCGATGCCAGGGAAAGCCTGACCATTGAGCTTCTCCGAGATCATCCAGTTCACGATCCTGGGATTGGCCACCGCCGGCATCTACGCGGTCGCTGCGAGTGGCCTCGTGGTCACCTACCAGACTTCGGGAATCTTCAACTTCGCCCACGGTGCGATCGGCATGGTCGTCGCGTACACCTACTGGGAGCTACGCGTCCGCCGACACCTTCCGGCCCCGGTCGCGCTCATCGTGGCCCTGCTCGTCGTCGCGCCACTGCTCGGCGCGGTGATCGAACGGCTTCTGATGCGGCATCTGGCCGGATCGTCGATCATCACGCGGATCGTGGTCACGATCGGTCTGCTGGTGGGCCTGCTGGGGGCCGCACGGGTCATCTGGTCGGGGAACATCACCCCGCCTCCCAAGCTGCCCCGGTTCTTCGGCGACGACATCGTCCGTTTCGGCGGGGTGAACCTGCCCTGGCATCAGATCATCGTGTTGATCTGCGCGGCCCTGGTGGCGATCGGGCTGCGGCTCATCCTCAAGCGGTCACGCCTGGGCGTGGCGATGCGGGCGGTCGTGGACGACCGGGCCCTCACCGGCCTGAACGGCTGCAATCCGGCAAGGACCTCCATGAGCTCCTGGATGTTGGGCTCGTTCCTGGCCGGGCTCGCCGGGATCCTCATCGCCCCGACACTGGGCAACCTCGATCAGGGCACGCTCACCCTGTTGGTCATCAACGCTTTCGCCGCGGCGATGGTGGGCCGGCTCAAGAGCCTGCCCCTGACCTTTCTCGGGGCGGTCATCCTCGGTCTGTCCGGGGCGTACATGGACCTGGGCGCCGCGCACATGGCCTCGCCGCCCGAGTGGTTCAACGACATCCGTGGCTCGCTGCCCGCCATCTTGTTGTTCATCGTGCTGGTGGTGATTCCCCAGGAGCGGATCCGGGTGTCGGCTGCCACCGAGCGCCTGGGCCGTATTCCCCGACCGTCTTTGCGCAAAGGGGTCATCGCCGGGGTGCTGTTGGTGATCGGAGTCGCGCTGGTGGCCCAGGTGCTCCAGGGGGCGAATCTGCGGAACCTGGGCGTGGTGGTCGCACTGGCGATCGTGATGCTCTCCTATGTGCCCCTCACCGGGTATGCCGGACAGATCTCGCTGGCCCAGCTCACCTTCGCCGGGCTGGGCGCGTACATCGCGGTGGTGGTGGTCGGTCCCGGAGGGTCGTTGCTGGGAATCGTCGTGGCGTTCGTGGTGGCCGCGGCCATCGGTGCGTTGGTGGCGCTCCCCGCGCTGCGTCTGCGCGGGCTGTACGTCGCGTTGGCGACGATGGCGTTCGCGCTGGTGGTGGAGAATGTGGTGTTCGCGGGCGATCAGGCGTTCTCGAGTGACACGCGGGCGTTCGGACGCCCGTCGTTCCTCGCCGGCCAGCATGCGTATCTGATCTTCATGACCGCGGTGTTCGGCGCGCTGGGTTTCGGAGTTCTCCTGCTGCGGCGCGGCCGCTTCGGCCGTCGGCTGCAGGCGCTCAAGGACTCGCCTGCCGCGGCCGCGACGATCGGCATGAACCAGACGGTCACCAAGCTGGGCGTGTTCGCCCTGTCGGGTGGTATCGCCGGCATCGGCGGGTATCTGCTCGGGTGTTGGAAAGGCCAGGTCGGCCAGTCGGATTTCGCCTTGATCAACGGAGCCCTGCCGGGGCTCGCGGTGCTGCTGCTGGCCGTGGTCGGAGGTATCGCGGTGATCGCAGGGGCGTTCTTCGGTGCGGTGTTCCTGGTGGCGATGCCCCGCCTGGGGGAGATCTACCCGTCGCTGAACAACCTCATGCTCATCGCGCCGGGCCTGGTCGGCGTGACCCTGGCCCGCAACCCCGACGGTGCCGTGATGCAGACGATCGACCGCATCCGGGATCGCTTCGCCCCAACGGGGACGACCGATGCCGAGGACGCCGCTCCGACACGGCGCGTCACGCCCGAGGCGTTCCTGCTCCAGGGTGCGTCGGCGTCGCCGGAGGAGTTGCGCTCTCTGGATGCGGGCCTGGGGGTCCGACGGGAGGACTGCGGTGTCCCGGCTTGAGGTCGCCGACGTCACGGTGCGCTTCGGTGGCAACCTCGCCTTGGACGGCGTCACCCTCGATGTGCCGGCCGGCTCGGTGACCGGCCTGATCGGCCCCAACGGTGCCGGCAAGACCACCACGTTCAACGTGATCACCGGCCTGCAGGGGGTCGACGGAGGACACGTGCTTCTCGATGGCACCGACATCACCTCCAAGCGGCCGTTCCGGCGGTCCCGGGCGGGTATCGCCCGCACCTTCCAACGACTCGAGAGTTTCGGCTCGATGACCGTCCGCGAGAACGTGCTCGTGGCCGCGGAGCTCCGACGGCGCAGCGGTGATCCCCGTTCGGGTGCTGTCGCGGATGAACTCCTGGAACGTCTCGGCCTCACCGATGCCACCGACGAGCGGGCCGATGGTCTGCCCACGGGGCGGGCGCGCCTGGTGGAGATCGCCCGGGCCCTCGCCACGCGACCGACGGTCCTTTTGCTGGACGAGCCGGCGTCGGGTCTGAGCGAGACCGAGACCGACGCGTTGGCGACACTGCTGGGTGAGCTGGCGGACAAAGG
>CAZEAV010000095.1:4587-8259 GCA_964510215.1 uncultured Iamiaceae bacterium | reverse complement strand
CGACGTTCGCGTTGAGTCGCAGCGCCGCGTTCGACACCGACGCGCTCGCGTCGACCCGCCCGATCGAGTACCCCGTGGGTTCCCCCGCCGACGCCGAAGGCATGTTCGACATCCTCACGTACGAAAAAGGCGCGTCGGTGTTGCGGATGCTCGAGCAGCACCTCGGTCCGGACGCGTTCAGAGACGGCATCCGGCGGTATCTGTCGACCCACGCGTACGGCAACTCCGAGACCGGCGACCTCTGGGATGCGCTCGCCGCGGCCACCGGTGCACCGGTGCGTGCCATCGCGGAGAGCTGGATCTTCCAACCGGGCCATCCGATCGTGTCGCTGGGCCGCGGCGAACAACCGAACGAGCTGGCGGTGACCCAGTTCCTCGCCCGGTACCTGCCCGGCGGGGACACCACCACCTGGTCGGTACCTCTCGGGCTGCGCTGGGGTGACGCCGCCGGCGAGGTGCACACCCGCGAGGTGCTGCTCTCCGACGCCGAGGCGACGATCGAACTGGAGGGCGCACCGACCTGGGTGATCGCCAACCGGGGCGCCGCGGGATTCTTCCGCACGGGTTACGCGCCCGAGCTGCACGCGTCGCTGGCCCGCGTCGCCCTGGACGTGCTCGAGGAGACCGAGCGGTACACCCTGGTGGACGACACCTGGGCGGCGGTGCTCGCCGGCGCCGCGCCGATCGGCGAGGTGGTGTCGCTCGTCCGCCGCCTGGCCGGTGACGACGACCTGTCGGTGTGGCGCCGCATGAGCGGCATCCTCGCGAACCTCGACCGCCTCGCATCGGGCGACGCCGACGCGCGCGCGACGGTCGCCGCGCTGGTCACCGAGGTGGCGGGCCCACTCGCCGAGCGGGTCGGGCCGACCGCGACGAGCGGCGAGGACGAGGCCACGACCAACCTGCGCGCCACCGCGTTCGAGTTGCTCGGGCGCCACGGCCGCGATGCGGCGGTGATCACCCGAGCCGAGGCCATCGTGGAACGGGCGATCGCCGGCTCCCAGGTGGCGGGCGACGACCCGTCGCTCACCGACGCCGCGGTCCGGGTCGTGGCGGCACGGCTCGACGACGCCGGTTTCGACCGGTTCCTCGCTGCCTCCCAGGCGGCGACCACCCCCCAGGACACACTGCGTTACCTGGCCGCGCTGGCCGACCCCGAAGATGCTGCGGTGTTCGGCCGCTTCCTCGGACTGCTCCTCGGCGGCGACGTGCGCACCCAGGACATCGGAGGCCTGTTGAACCGCGGCCTCACCAACGTGGGGAACGTCGCCGCGGCGTGGACGTTCGCCGCCGGACACTGGGATGAACTGATCGAACGGCTGCCCACCAACGCGATTGCACGGATGGTCACCGGAGTGCGCACGATCACCGACCCCGAACTCGCCGACGAGGTCGCCGCGTTCCTCGAGGGTCACCAGGTGCCCCAGGCGGCCAGAGCATTCGCCCAACACATCGAACGCATGCGGGTGACGGTCGCCCTGGCGGAGCGGGCCCGCCCGGGCCTGGCCGCGACGATCGCAGCCGCCGAGGGCTGAAACCTGTCCGTGCTCCCGGCCGACCCTCGCATCGCCAATCGGGTTCCGCTGCGCCCGCCGAGCGCGAAGATGGGACCGCTGCGTGCCGGCGCCCAGCTGGTGCTGGGTTCGGGCCGGTTTCCGTCGCTCGCAGACTGGCGGCAACGGACCCGCCGTGGCCCGGGTCCCTGGGCACGGGGCGTCCGGGTGTTCGCCGTGGAGCCCACCACGGCGCAGATCGACTGGGCGGCGCTCGGCCCGGGAACCATCCGGTGCACCTGTGCGGACACCTCGGTCGACGTCGTCGCCGACGGTGGCCCCGGAGCCATTCTCCTTCAAGGCCTGCCGACAGGCCGGACGCTCACCGCGCGCCTCACCGGCGACGGGGTGCCGGAAACCTCCGACGGGGGCATTTCGCTCACGATCCACACGCCCCACCCTCCTCCCGGTGAGGAGCTGGCGCGTGTCGCCACGATCAGCGACTCCCATATCGGGGAGACGACGTTCGGGTACCTGCACACGATCTCCGAGCCACGTGCGGAGGTTCCCCATTCACTGCGGGCGGTCGACGCCGCCGTCGCCGAGGCCCTCGCCTGGGGCGCACAGCGACTGGTGTGCAAGGGCGACATCGTGGACCAGTCCCACCCTGGGCACTGGGCCGCTGCGCTCGGCATTCTCGACGGGATCGAGGTGCCGGTGCACCTGGTGTCGGGGAACCACGAGGTGAAGCGTCGCCGGTCGATCGACCCGGCCGACGCGCTGGCCACCTCCCGGGTGCGCTACACCGACCGCGTCGATGCGATCGATCTGTCGGGCGCGGCGCTCGTTCTCGTGAATTCCACGATCCCAGACCACGAACGTGGCCAGCTGGCCGAGGTGGGCGACGATCTTCTCGATGCGCTCGCCGAGTCCGACGGCGGCGCACTCGTCGCCATGCACCACCATCTGCGGGTCGGTCGCGCGGTGACCGCGTGGCCGGTGGGAGTGCCCGCGGCCGAGGCCAACGAGGTACTGGACCGGATCGCACTTCAGCACCCGGCGACGTTCATCACCAGCGGGCACGTCCACCGCAACCGACTGCGCCGCCACGGCCCGATCACGCTCAGTTGCGTGGGTTCGGTGAAGGACTACCCCGGCGTGTGGGCCGGGTACGTGCTGCACGAAGGCGGGATCCGCCAGGTCGTGCGCCGGGTGAGCGAACCCTCGGTGCTGCGTTGGACCGAGCGGACCGCCGATGCGCTGGGTGGCTTCTACCGTGTCTGGACGCCGTCGACGGTTCCCAAGCGCTGTGTGACGGTCACCTGGTCGACGGGAGCCTGAGGCTGGTCAGGAGAACGAGGCCAGGGCTTCGTCGAAACCGATCCGCTCGGCGATGCGCGGGCGCAGGCGGATTACGTGGCGCGGCCGGTTCATCCCCAACACACCGACCAGGCGGCCGGCACGGCCGTACAGCGCCACGAAGCGGCGTTCGGCCAGGCTGCCGTCCACCACGACCATGTCGTCGTCCGGGCTGATTCGTCCCGCGAGCTGTATCTTCCGGTCGTACTGGTCCGACCAGAACCACGGCACCGTGCCGAACGCCGCAGCGCCGTCTCCCGACAACAGCGTGTCCGCCGCGTGTTCGGCCTGGGCGAACGCATGATCCCAGTGCTCCACCCGCATGGAGGCGCCATCGAAGGTCACGTTCGGCCAGCGGGCAACATCGCCGGCGGCCACGATTCCCGGCGCCGCCGCGCAGGTCGCGTCGCAGACGACGCCGTCGTCCATGGCGAGTCCGGAGTCCCGGAGCCACGCCGTGTTCGGGGTCACGCCGATCCCCACGACCACCACCGTGGCATCCAGCGCGGAGCCGTCTCCCAGCCGCACTCGGCACACCCGGCCCGTCCCGTCCGCGTCGAGCCCATCGACCCCCACACCCAGGTGCAGATCCACGCCCGCGTCGCGGTGCATGCGCGCACACACCGCGCCCACGTCGCGGCCCAGCGCGCGCACGAGTGGAACCGGGAGCGGGTCGACCAACGACACCGTGTGACCGGCGCCGACACAGGTCGCCGCGACCTCGGCGCCGATGAACCCGGCGCCGACCACGACCACCCGGTCACCCCGCCCCGTCAGGTCGGCCCGGAGAGCCGCGGCGTCGTCGAGCGTGCGCAGCACG
>CAZEAV010000095.1:0-4577 GCA_964510215.1 uncultured Iamiaceae bacterium | reverse complement strand
GGGGTCGCACCACACGCCAGCACGATCCCGTCAGGCCGGAGGGTCGATCCATCCGCAAGGGAGATCGTGCGACGCGACGCGTCCAGCGCGGTCGCGGCGACGCCGAGATGCCACTCGGCGTCCAGATTCGGTGCATCGGCCGCCGGCAGTTTCAGGCGCTCGGCATCCCACTCTCCCGCGAGGTACTGCTTGGTCAGGGGCGGGCGGTCATAGGGCCGGTACCCCTCGTCGCCGATGAGATGCAGCCGTCCGTCGAACCCACGGGCCCGAAGCGCACCGGCCGCCGCCAACCCGGCCGTGGAGGCGCCGACGACCGCGACGGAGCGCAGACTATTCCTCGACGATCGTCAGCGCCTGCTTGGGGCAGCGCCTGACTGCCTCTTCGATCTTGGCGCGCCGGGACTCGTCCGGGTGTTCATCGATGATGTACATGACGTCGTCATCACGGATCTCGAAGGTCTGCGGATCGATTCCCACGCAGATCGCGTTGGACTCGCACAGGTCGTAGTCGACGGTCACCTTCATGGTGCGCTCCTCATCTCGTCTTGCCGTAGGTGCCTGTGAAACGGCGGGCGACCCTCGGCCCGGCGCCCACGTCAGGCGGTGAAACGTGTTCTTGTTCGCTCCGACCCTACTGTGCCCGAAGGCCGGATCGACACCGCCCGGTTCAATGCACCAAGCGGTAGGCGACGTTACCGGCCCGATCCACGACCGTGGCCCGCTCGGTGAAGGAGGACCCGTCCACCTCGACCGCGCAATCGAACGTCGCGCCGGGTTGCACCTCCCGGACCTCCGGCCCGTCACAGTGCACCCGGACCTCGACCCGGTCGCCCGGTTCGTCGTACAGCTCGTGCAACCGGTGGGCGAGGTCGTGCTCGACCCGGGGAGCGACCACGATCGCGGACGGGGTCCGGAACGTGATCCGCCCGGACGGATCGGTCACCTTCACCTGCACTGCGATGGGCGCGTCGCCGGCCCGGACGGTGCACCGCAGATGCGCGCCGACACGGAACGTGGTGTGCGCGGGGCAGGACACCTCGGCGATCTTCACCGGTGCGAGCCGCTTCGCCATCCGGGTGTGAATGGCCGATTCCACCCCACCGGCGTCCACATGATGGCTGGTCGAGCACCCCACCGCCATCGCCACGACGAGTCCCACCGCCCACGCCACCCGCGCCAGGTGTGGAGCCCTGGTCATCGGACGAGTGCCGTCACGAAACAGAACTGGGCGACGTGGTAGGTGCCCATCACCGCGAACCGGCCCGCGGGGATCCGGCCGACGAACTTGTTCGCAGCCAGGATGCCGTCGGAGGCGAAAAAGCTCACGGCGCCCACGATCGTGACGGCCTCGGCGGTGGCACAGGCGGCCACGACCATCGACGAGATCACCGCCATGTACCCCGTCACGGGCGCCGTGAGCGACGGCTCGGACTTCCGCACGGCCGCCACGATCACCCGGCCGATCGTGGCCAGCGCGGCCACGGCGATCACCAGGCCGATCACCGCGCCGAGCCACGACGTGGCCCCGAGGACGAAAGCCACGACATACGCGAGGTGAGCGACGAGGAACGAGGCGAGTCCGCCGATGAAGCGTTCCCGGGGCAGCATCAGACACACATCCCCCGACAGCGACAGCACCAGGCCCAGGACCACCCACGCGCGGGCAGCATCGGACACCGGGTCGAGGCAGATCGCGGCCACGATCAACGCCACCATCACCAGCGGTTTGGTCACCCACTCGATGCGACGCCGACCGACCGAGACCGACCACCAGTTCCCGATCGCCGCCGCGCCCGCCACCCCCAGCGCAGCCATGCTCGAATCGGTCAGGGACGCGGCGGGCATCCGGGCAGTCTGGCCGCCCAGGACACTCGCCGCCGAAATCGCCCGCCACTCCCGGACCCGACCACCGCGGAGCTACCCGCTGGGACGCCGGGTAGTTTTCTCCGCGATGCGCCACGACACCCCGGCGAGACCCGCTGTGATCGGATGATCCTGTGTCTGGTGGTGTTCGGGGTGATCGGTACCGGTCTGGGGGTGTCGTCCTCCCGGCTGCACCGACGTGTGGCGTTCGCCTGCTCGGCGGCCGCGCAGTGCACGTTGCTGGCCTGGCTCGGCTGGCACCTGGACAGCATCGTCGACGGCCGGGTGCAAACCGAGCACCTGGGTTCGATCCCGTCGCTCGGACTCACCTTCGATCTGCGCCTGGACGGGCTCTCGACCACGTTGGCGCTGGTGATCGGGGTCGTCGGGTTGGCCATGTGCGTGTACGCGGTCGACTATTTCGCCGACGACCACCCGGGTTCGGCACGCCTGGCCGGGCTCTCGACGTTGTTCGCGGGCTCGATGCTCGGGGTCGTACTCGCCGACGATGTCGCGCTCTTCTATGCCTTCTGGGTGGCGATGACGGTGCTGTCCTACCTGCTCATCGGCCACCTCGGCTACGCCGAGGCGCGGGCTGCCGCGCGCAGAGCGCTCGTCACGACGGGTCTGGGCGGTCTGTGTCTTCTGGCCGGGCTGATCATCCTGGCCGCCCAGGCGCACAGCAGGAGGCTCAGCGTCATCGAGCACGCACCATTGGCCCCGACCGCGACGGTGGTGATCGCGCTGGTCCTGATCCTGGTCGGCGCGTGCACCAAGGCCGCGCAGGTGCCGTTCCACGCGTGGCTCCCGGCCGCATTGGACGCGCCCACCCCCATCAGCGCATTTCTCCACGCGTCGACCATGGTCAAGTGCGGCATCTACGTCGTCGCCCGCTTCGCTCTGGTGGGCAACCGGTGCACGTTCTGGACGCCCACCGTGGTCGCGGTCGGGATCATCTCGATGCTCTATGGCGGATTCCGTGCCGTGACCCAGTCCGACGTGAAGCTGCTCCTCGCCTATGGCACGGTCAACCAGCTCGGACTGCTCGTCGTCCTGTTCGGCATCGGAACTCCCGGCACCGATCGGGCCGCGTGGGTCCTGCTGGTCGCCCACGCCGGATTCAAAGCTGCCATGTTCATGATCGCCGGGGTCATCGAGCGGCCCGACGTCGGCGCGCCCACCAAATCGAAGGTGCCGAGGCGCGCCTGGCGGATCCTGCAGATCGCCGCGATCCTGGCCACCGCGTCGATGGTCGGAATCCCGACGTTCGCCGGGGCGGTGGGCAAGGAAACCGCCTACGTCGCCCTGTTGTCGGAACCCTTTGCCGGTCACTTCGTCGTGATCGGCGCGATCGTCGCATCGGCAACGCTCACGGTGGCCTACGGGTGGCGGTTCCTCGCAACCGTGCGCGACCCCTCACAGGACACGACGCCGGCCCGCGCCTTCGGTCCGGGGCCGACCCAGGGTTCCCGACCCGGCGCGCAGTGGGGCTTCGTCGCCTCGGCGTCGGTGCTGGCGCTGGGCGGTCTGGCACTGGGATGGGCGGCCCCGGGCGTCGACCACCTCGCCGGGGTCGCGCTACGCGCCCTGGCGGTTGCGCCGACCACCTTCCACCTCCAAGTCTTCTACGGGTTCGGCTGGCCGCTGGTGTTCAGCCTGATCGCGTTCACGCTGGGCTCGGTGTGGGCATATCTCAGCGGCCGCGGGCTGCTCGGTCGCCTCCTCAGGTGAACGCGGACAGGCCCGTGATCGCCTGACCCAGCACCAGCGTGTGGATCTCGTTGGTTCCCTCGTAGGTGTAGACCGATTCGAGGTTGTTGGCGTGGCGCAGGACCGGATAGTCCAGCGTGACGCCGTTCGCCCCGAGTATCGACCGGGCCTCCCGGGCCACGGCCAGCGCGCTGCGCACGTTGTCCATCTTGCCGAAACTCACCTGTGCCGAGCTGATCTGGCCGGCATCCTTGCGCCGGCCCAGGTGCAGCGCCAGCAGCTGTGCTTTGTTCACCGCCACCATCAGATCCACGAGCTTGCGCTGGGTGAGCTGGAACGAAGCGATCGGCCGGTCGAACTGGATCCGCTCGGTCGCATAGGCGAGTGCGGCCTCGTAACAGGCCCGGGCGGCGCCGGTCGCTCCCCAGAGGATGCCATATCGCGCCTCGTTCAGACACGACAAGGGACCGCGCATCGAATGCACCTCGGGCAGCCGGTTGGCTTCCGGGACGCGCACGTCGCTCAACACCAGCTCGCTGGTCACCGACGCCCGCAACGACAACTTGTTGGGGACGTCGTTCGCCGTGAAACCGGACGAGTCGGTGGGCACGAGGAAGCCGTGTATCGGACCCTGGCCCTCACCGGTTGACTCGGCCCTGGCCCAGACCACCGCGAGATCGGCGATCCCGCCGTTGGTGATCCACATCTTGGTGCCGTTCAGTATCCAGTCATCACCGTCACGGCGGGCCCGTGTGCGCATCGAGCCTGGATCCGATCCCGAATCGGGTTCGGTCAACCCGAAGCACCCGATGACCTCGCCCGCGGCCATACGCGGCAACCACTCGTGCTTCTGCTCTTCCGAGCCGAACATCCAGATGGGGAACATCGACAGCGAACCCTGCACCGAGACGAAACTGCGCACGCCCGAGTCGCCCGCTTCGAGCTCGGCGCAGGCCAGGCCGTACTGCACCGCCGAGGTGCCGGCACAGCCGTACCCCTTCAGG
>CAZEAV010000094.1:0-8283 GCA_964510215.1 uncultured Iamiaceae bacterium | reverse complement strand
CGGGCCGGGCCACCCCGCGATGCGTGCCGCCACAACCGCCCGCGCGAGTGGTCTTCTAGTCTCTTGCCGGTGACTCCGAACACCGCGCGCCGCCGGATCACCGTACCGGCGGACGCCACCCGGGTCGTGGGCGTGGCGGTGGGGGTGTGGTGTGCACTCCAGGTGATCGGGATCATCATCGGACTCGCAGTCGTCGGCCGCCACGGTGCGGGACCGGCCCGTCATCTCGACGTTCCGGTGCACGACTGGTTCATCGCCCACCGCGGGCACGTCGCACAGCTCTCCAAAGTCATCGCGGTGATCTTCGACGCCAAGGCATTGGGCGTCATCGTGGTGGTTCTCACCCTGGTCGTGGTGGGAATCTCCTTCGCGCGAGGGGCGCTCCGGTGGTCGACGTTCGGGCCTTTCGTCGCGTACCTGGGCGCCGAGGCCACGGTGTACGTGGTCCGCGTGGTCATCCACCGGCCCCGACCGGTGAGTGCGAACTATCCCGGGGCCGGTGCGCTGGCCGGCGTGCACGAGACTTCGTGGTCGTTCCCGTCGGGCCATGCGACCGGGCCGATCGCGGTGCTGATCGCCCTCGCGGGCATCGTCGTGCTGCGTCGGGGAACCCGGTGGGTCTACGTGGTGGCGGTGGTGTTGGGACTCATCATCGCCACGTCGCGTCTGGTGTTGGGCGTCCACTGGAGCACCGACGTGATGGTTGGGCTGGTGCTCGGCGGGGTGTGGGGTGCCACCATTTGCCGGGTGCAACGCCGAGCCGACGCGCCGGTCACGCCGGGGTGAGACCCAGCAGGTCGGCGACCTCGCGCAACGCGGCCAGGTGACCGTCGACCCCTCCAAGACCGAGCCGCATCGTGTCGATCCCCACATGGGTGGCGCCCGCGTCACGCCAGTGGCCGACCTGGCGGACGAAGCGGTCCGGGTCCTCCGGTTGCCACAGGACCCTGCCTTCCATGCCGAGCCCGGAGATGTCACGTCCCGCCTCGGCCGCTGACGCGGCGATCGTGGCACGCGCGGCATCCAACGCATCGCCGGGTGGGACCATCGGGAACCAGCCGTCGGCGAGTCGTCCGATTCTTCGGTAGGCAGGCTCGGATGCACCGCCGAACCACACGGGGATCGGTCGTTGCACGGGCGCCGGGCAGAGCCCCGCTCCGGTGACGCGTTCGAAGCCGTCGTCCGCGGTCACGCTGTGTTCGGTCCACAACCTGCGCAACAACGCGACCTGGTGGTCGAGGCGTCTGCCCCGGTCGGAGAAGTCCTTGCCCAGTGCCTCGTATTCGACCGCGTTCCACCCGACGGCCACACCGAGGCGGAACCGTCCCTGGGCCAACAGGTCCACCTCGGCAGCCTGTTTGGCGACGAGCGCGGTGGGGCGTTGGGGCAGGATCAGGATGCCGGTGACGAACTCGAGTCGGGTGACGCCGGCCAGAAAGCCGAACAGCACGAGCGGCTCATGGAAGGTGGTGTCGATGTCGTAGGGCCCGCGCCAGGGTGCGTGCACCTCGGGGTCGGCGCCGAGCACGTGATCGTACGCGAGCAGGTGGGCGAACCCGAGCGCCTCGACGCCTTCGCCGTACGCGCGGACCGCGCCCACGTCGCCGCCCAATTCGATCTGGGGAAACACCACACCGATCTGCATGTCGGTCACGTTACCGGCGGCCGACTGTGGCTTCGGCTCCGGGAGCGTCCCATCGGACGATTCCCGAGTCCGGGGGCAGGTGGCGTCGCGCCCAGCTCAACAGGTAGTGGGCGTGCTCACCGCACCACCGGTAGATGACCGACTGGGTGACCGGTGTGTCGGGGGGCGTCTCACCCCTTGCCTTCAGCAGTGGGGCGAGGTAGCTGGTGAGCTTGTTCGCGGTGTCAGGGGCCACGTGCGCGACCGTGGCGAGTTGCTCGTAACGGGCGACCCGTCCCGAGGCGACCGCGGCGGCGAGCATGCCGGCGGTCCGGCCCCGGCCGCGACGGAAGTACTCGTGCAATGCGGGTTCCCGCGGCGGGTTGCGCAACAGCTTGCCCGGCAGGGGGTTCCCCAGTGCGGCGGCTTCGATGACCCCGTCGAGCGGGGTGGCCGGGTCGGTCTTGTCGAACACGCCGACGATCTCGGGAAAGTCCCCGCGGTCGAGCGCTTCGGCGATGTGGTCGTCCTCGGAGCTCTCGCCCTGGGCCGCGCACACACACGCCGTGGCCCGGTCGACGGCGCGCAGCAGACCGATCGCGTCGAGCCCGTCGAAGGTCCACTCCAGGCGGCGGTCATGCCAGCTCAAATCGACCAGCGCAACGTCGAAGCGCGGCTGGCCGGAGACCGCGGCGCGCAGGTGATCGGGGTCGGTCACCGTCACGGTGCGCCCGGAGGGAAACCGTCGCGCCAGCGACGGCTCGATGATCCGGGCGAGTGGCGACACGATGAGGATCCTGTGGTCGTCCACGACGCCGGGCCGCCGCTCAGGTCCGGGTGTGTCCGCAAGATGTTGCATGCGTCGACCAGCGTAGGTCACTTTCCTCGCTGCGGGATCCGTATCCAGTGAAAAGAGACCTTGTATCTGAGTCGCCATCGGAGTGGACTGCGGAGTCGTATGACACGTGGCTGGACCCGAACCGTTCCGAGCGGACCTGCGGCCCGGTTCCGGCGCGCTCCGGCTCGCCGCCGTGGAATTCTGAGAGAGGGACGGGTAGCGCCGCACGGCTAGCGCCCGTGGCCCGCCAACGACCACCGCGGTCGTGGGGGGCCACGGGCGTCGTCCGGATTTCCCGGCGACGCGCCGGCCCGGGCAGACATCGTTCCGCCGTCTGTGGGAGGGTTGGTCGATGCGAACCGACGGGCGCGCGCTGGACAAGGCCGAACTGCACCTGCACATCGAAGGCACACTCGAACCCGACATGGTCTTCACGCTGGCGAAGCGCAACGGCGTGGCGTTGCCGTACGCGTCGGTGGGCGAGCTCCGGCGCGCATACGCGTTCAGAGATCTCCAGTCGTTCCTCGACCTCTACTACCAGGCGTGCGCGGTGCTGCGAAGCGAGCAGGACTTCTTCGACCTCACGCTCGCCTACCTGCAGCGGGCGCACGCCGACGGGGTGCGCCACGCCGAGATCTTCTTCGACCCCCAGACCCACACAGACCGCGGTGTGCCCATCGGCGTGGTCATCTCCGGCATCACGCGGGCCCTGGAGGAGGGCCGCGCCCGGTTGGGGGTCACCTCGGGGTTGATCCTGTGCTTCCTGCGGCACCAAAGCGCCCGCGACGCCCGCGTCACCTTCGAAGCGGCACTGGAAAACCGTGACGCGTTCATCGGGGTGGGGCTCGACTCGTCCGAGGTCGGTCACCCGCCCGAGAAATTCGCCGAGGTGTTCGCCCTGGCCCGCGACGAAGGGCTCCACGTGGTGGCCCACGCCGGCGAGGAAGGGCCACCGGACTACATCTGGCAGGCGCTCGACGTGCTCGGCGCCGAACGCATCGACCACGGCGTGCGCTGCATCGAGGACGGTCGGCTGCTCCAGCGACTCGCCGCGGACGAGATCCCGCTCACGGTGTGTCCGCTGTCGAACGTGAAACTGCACGTCGCGAACTCGCTGGCCGAGCATCCGCTGCCGACGCTGGTTCGAGCCGGTCTCGTCGTGACCGTCAACTCCGACGATCCCGCCTATTTCGGCGGCTACATCGGCGACAACTTCGCCGCCGTGGCCGACGCCTGCGGTCTGTTCGACGATGAGCTGGTGCAGCTCGCGCGCAACAGCTTCACGGCGTCGTTCCTGGACCGCTCGGCCATCGATGCCCACCTCGCCGCGATCGATGACCAGGTCGCCGCGTCATAAGGTGGAACCCGTGGTGGGCGATGAGGTGCGCCGGAACGACCCGGGCATGGCACCATCATGAGCTCAACGACGCCGGATCGGCGCGAGTGTCTCGGGCGGCAGGTCCATCGTGAGGAAGCGGTCGATCATCGCATGGAGCACGTCCGGCTGCTCGAGTGGTAGGAGGTGGGACGTTCCCGGGACGATCGCGAGCTGCGCGCCTGGGATCGACTCGTACATTTCGACGGTGTGGCTCAGGGGTACCGGTTCATCGTCGCCCACGGCCACCAGTGTCGGCACGCTCACCCGTCCGAGGTCGCCGGTGGTGAGCGTCGGTTCGGTCCGCCAGAGTTCACCGATCTTGGCCCAATACGTCGCCCACCGGCTCGCGCCGTCGGGCGCATGCTGCACGAAGATCTCGCGGAGGAACGCGACTTCCGGGTCATCCGGGCTGTCGCCGAGTCCGAGTTCTCCGACGCGCACGCCCGAGTGGTGGAAGTTCGCACCGATCAGCACCTGGCGGTTCACCAGGTCGGGTCGCGCGAGGCTCGTGAACAGCGCCGTGTTACCTCCGTCGCTCCAACCGACGAGGTGTGCCGGAGCGCCCACCACCGATTCGCAGAACGCGATGGTCTCGGCCGCCATCGTGTCATAGGAGAACGGCGCGTCGGAGTCCGGCGTGCGACCGTGCCCGCGACGATCGGGCACGTAGACCCGGAAGTGGTCGGCGAGCAGTCCCGGGTGCGGTCCCCACGTGGTGCCGTCCGCCATGCCTCCGTGCAGCAACACAACAGGCGGCCCAGAACCGTCGACGGTGTAGTAGGTGTCGATCCCCGCGAGTCGGACGGTGCTCATCGGTGGTGGTCTCTTCGAGGGTGGTTGGGCGCTTCGGGAAATCTACCGCGACCCCGCGTCGCCCACTTCGGGATCGTTCTTTGCACGCCGCTCCGCACGGGGGCGGGTCGAGTGTGCAAGGAACAAGCTGTCGGGTCGGCGCGGTCCGGGGGTCGGGTGCTCGTCACTGCTCCGGGGCCTTCAACAGGAACACGTCGAGGGTTCGCCGGAGCCATGCCCGGTCGCGACGTGGGCTCCACCCGCGGCCGCGCGTGGGCCACACGCCCACGAGGAAAGTGCCGATATCGGCGCGCACCGGCCACGAAGAAGCCTCGCCGGACGGCATCGGTCTTTGTAGTTTCGCCAATAGCATTCAGGTGGTGAATGCTATGGTGGCAATAACCCACACTATGAGGTCGACTTGATGGCTGTCTGGCGTCCCCAACCCGAAGACCTGCAGCGGGTCTTCGACGAGCAGAATCCGTGGCACCGAACCGGCGTGGTGGCTGACACCTTGGCAAAGCCGATCGAGCGACCGCTCGCGAAACTTCTCTGGCAGCGGCTGGCCCACGATGACCCGCATCGCTTTCAACTCGTTCTCGGGCCGCGTCGTGTCGGCAAGACCACGGCCCTGTACCAGTCGGTCCGGCATCTCATCGACTCCGGAGTCGAACCGAGGTCGATCTGGTGGCTTCGACTCGACCACCCGCTCTTGGTCCAGGAACAGCTCGACGAACTGGTCCGGGCAGTGCTCGACGTCTCGGGGACCACGGCCGATCAGCCGGTGTACCTCATGCTCGACGAGTTGGTCTACACCGACCGCTGGGATCTGTGGCTGAAGACGTTCTTCGATGATCACTGGCCGGTGCGAATCGCGGCGACCTCCAGCGCGACCGCGGCGCTGCGTGAGCGCCGGCTGGAGAGCGGCGTCGGGCGTTGGTCCGAACAACATCTCACCCCGTACCTGTTCACTGAGTTCCTCGAACTCTTCGACGAGCCGCGGCCGGTCGCGGTGGCCGACGCGCTCGCCGACACGCTCGACCTTCTCGGCACCGGGGCACGTGCCGACCCGGGCCTCGGTGACCTGCGACGCCTGTTCATGCTCGTGGGCGGGTTTCCCGAATTGCTCACCTCGGCGCGGGATCGACCCGGGACCGACGAATCGAATCGCCTGCTCGAATCGCAACAGGTGCTGCGCAACGACGCGGTCGAGCGCGCCGTCTACAAGGACATCCCTCAGTCGTTCGGTGTCGACAACCCGATGATGCTCGAACGCCTGTTGTATGTGTTGGCGGCACAGATGACCGGTCTGCTGTCGCCGTCGAACATCTGCAAGGAACTGGGACTTTCGCAGCCGACTTTCGACCGGTACCTGTCGTATCTCGAGCAGGCGTTCTTGGTCTTCACACTCCCGAACTACTCGGGGCGAGAGGCCAACGTGCAGAAGCGCGGGCGTAAGTTGTACTTCGTCGACGGCGCCATCCGGAACGCCGCGCTCCAGCGGGGCCTTGCGCCACTCGACAACCCGACCGAACTGGGTGCGCTCCTCGAGAACCTGGTCGCGGCGACCCTGCGGTCGTTGGCGCTGCACTCCGGGGTTCGCCTGCACCATTGGCGCGACGGCAAACACGAAGTCGACTTGATCTTCGACCACCCGGACAAGCCCTTGGCATTCGAGATCGGCTCCTCGCCCGATCACCCGCGGTCGGGCCTGAAGGCCCTCGTCGAACGCCATCCGCGCTTTTTGGGCCGTACCTATCTGGTCACGCCGCAGGTTGCTGTCACCCACCCGGGGTCGTCGGCGTCGGGGGTCGGCACGGTTCCCCTCGACCTGTTCTTGGAGGCAGTTGGTGCCCAGGCCGAGGCTGCCCTTGCCGCGAGTCTCGGAGTGGCACCGTAGCGCCGTGCCCGCAGGCACAGCCGGCGGCACCGGTACGGCAGAACCCGACCGGAGCCGAACCGTCGTCGAAGCCGCACGGACCCATCCGAAGCAACGTTCGTCAACCAAGCCATGCAAAACAGGAGCAGTCCTGTGGTGATCGCGTGGCGGGCTGTTCGCGAAACTGCCCTGACCTGCGGCAAAGCGCCGGTTGTCGGGGGCGGGTTCCACGCCTAACGGTCGAATGTTCCAGGGTGAAGGTCAAGCGCGCCCTCCCAAAGTTGGCCGATGAGTTTGGCGCGCCATGTGCCGTTTCGCTGCCCGTCTCGACGATCCGCGATATCACCGCTGGCTTTCGCGATCATGTATCACCGATAGGAGAACGGGGATATAAATGGCGAGGTACCGACACTTCCGAAGGACGAAGGGCGGCTGAGCCGACTTGCGACGAGCGAGTTCGGCACCCCATTGCGGGGCAATCGAGTCCTCTCTGGCATCGAAGCCGTCGCGGCTGCCACGTGGCATCGACGCCGCCTATAGCATTCGCGTGCTATAACGGCGCTTGTGGACATTTCGGTTCGTCTTCGTCGGGCCAGGCAGGCAGCCGATCTCACGCAGCAGGAACTTGCGGAACGTTCAGGGATACAACAGTCGGTGATCGCCGCGTACGAGAGCGGTGCGCGCACGCCCAGCGAATCCTCGTGCGAGCGGCTCCTCAAGGCCATCGGCGTGAAACCGAGTGACCTTCTCGACCGGCACCGAGATGAGGTGCGCATCTTGCTGAGCGATCGTGGCATCACCCTTGTGAAGGTGTTCGGGTCTGTTGCCCGTGGAGACGACGACGAGGGCAGCGACCTCGACCTGATCGTAGAGTTGCCCCAGGGCTCGGATCTGCTCACGCTCGCCGAAGTGAGCGAAGACGTCGCCGAGATCGTCGGAACCGACGTGGATGTGGTGTCTCTGGGAAGTCTTCGCCCCGACCGCTACAGGGTGCATCGCCTCATGCTCGAAGATGCCGTGGCTCTGTGACGAAACGCCCGTTCCCTCCTGGGCGACGAGACCGCCTCGGCCGCCTGATCAAACGAGCGCGCAATGCTCCAGGGAAGGACGAAGCGACAGTCCACGAATTGAACGCCGACGCCGTTGCTGGCAGATCGTGGCAAGACGATGTTGCGGTGGTCGACCAGATCAACGAGGCCAGACGCATCTTCAATGCAGCGGAGCGCTTCGTCGGCAAGCACTCACACGATGAGTTCGTTGCAGACGAAGACCTCCAACGCAGTGGCAGTTATCTCATCGTCGAACTGCGCGAAGTATTCAATCGTCTCCCGTCCGAGTTCCGGGATCAGACTGACGCCGTCCCATGGCACAAGATCCGAGGTATGGGCAACATCCTTGCTCATCAGTATTTTTTCGCCATCGACATCGAATTGGTGTGGTCCACCTTGGAAAATCGCCTGCCCGAAGTCGGAGCGCAGCTCGAAGAAGCGTTGGGGCACGAGGACACCTCGCCATCTTGAGGTCGACGCTGCGTGGTATGTGCGTGGAGAGGACCAGCGGGTCATGTGCCCCGCCGCGGGCAAGTCCCCGACCGTCACCTGCCCCTCCGCAAGCTGTCATGCGAGACAATCGATGCACACACCAAGCAAGTCGCCTCCCCGGCGGCATCACCGCTGAAGCGCTGCCGGCGACGCCACACGACCGGCCGATCATCAGCCGAACCCGACATCGGTCGTCCCGATCCGCCGATCGGGAGTCTTCGAGCCGGCTTC
>CAZEAV010000093.1:0-8322 GCA_964510215.1 uncultured Iamiaceae bacterium | reverse complement strand
GGTGACATGAGCTCGGAGTTGATCGACATGGTGTTGTCCGATGCTTCGGAACAGATGGCGCGCGCGGTGGCGCACACGCGGAGCGAATTCGGCGGTGTCCGGACGGGCCGTGCGACCCCGTCACTGATCGACAAACTGCCGGTGGAGTACTACGGGTCCGAGGTGCCTCTCCAGCAGCTGGCGTCGTTCTCGGTTCCCGAGGCGCGTCAACTGCTCGTGTCGCCCTTCGACAAGGCAGCGATGCCCGCGATCGAACGGGCGATCCAGTTGTCGGACCTCGGCCTCAACCCCTCCAACGACGGCCAGACCATCCGGCTCGCCTTTCCGCCGCTGACCGCGGATCGCCGCGGCGAACTGGTGAAGGTGGTCAGAGCAATGGCCGAAGAGGGGCGGATTTCGGTTCGGAATGCCCGCCGGAGTGCGCGCCACGAGCTCGAGGCGCTCGCCGATGAGTCGGATGTCTCCGACGACGACCTCTCCAGAGCGAACCGGAATCTCGATAAGATCACCCACTCACACGAATCCGAGATCGATTCTGCACTTGCCCAGAAGGAACGCGAGCTGCTCGAGGATTGATCCGCCCCGATCCCTCCGATGAGCCCGACTTGGAAAGGAGGCCCTGGAGATGGACGACCGAAGCGACCGACGGAACGACGACGATGCCCGTGAATCGACCGAGGGCGTCCGGATCATCGGCGCCGAGGAAGCCGCGGAGGCCGTCGAACGCGGCGAAGTCGCCTCCAGGTTGTCCGAGGACGAACCTCGTTTCGGCGACCGGCCGACCTCCGCGCCGCAAGGGGCCCGGCCCGCATTGCGCTTCCCGCTCGACGCCGACGCGGACCCGGCGGACATCGGGAAACCGCCGGTGTTGCCCGGGCGGCTGCCCGGTGACGACCCGTCGCCGTCGGGCTCGGTCGACCTGCCGCACTGGACCGATCCCCCGACCGGTGAGGTGCCCGCGGTCCTGGCCGACGACGGATCCGATCCCGATGACCTCGACGCGTGGTCGTCGTTCGCGACCTCGTCGCCGACCCACTGGCACGGGGCGGACGATCGCTGGGAGGATACGGGGGAGTACACCGCTGCACTGTCCGACGAATCCCCGATCGGCGCGCTCGACGAAAGCGACCGGCCGACCGACGACGAGCTGTTCTCGTTCGACGACCTCGACGAGATCGCCGCCCAACGGACCGCGGCGCGCAGCGCGGAGCGTGCCCGAGCGGTGACCGAGGAGACGCGCCTGTTCACCGGTGACACCGATCCCACGCTCGAGGACATCGACGACGTCCCGCTGTTCGGAGACCTTCCGGAAGAACCGGCTCCGGTGTCGGCGTCCGGCTCGAGCGAGGGCGGTCGGCACCGTCGGCCACCTCATCGCCGGAGCGACGGCGGGCAGCCTGGCGAGCCCCTGGTCGCACGCGGTGCGGATCGAGGGAACGGTTCCGGGCGCGACGTTCCGACCGCGGTGGCCGCCGGTCTCGGCTTCGGCGTCGTCGCGGTGATCTGTTTCCTGCTGGGTTCGGCGGTGGTGACCGTCCTGGTGACCGTCGTGCTGGCGCTGGCCGCGGTGGAGTATTTCGGGAGCGCCCAGCGGGCGGGACTGCGGCCTGCAGCGCTGCTGGGTCTGCTGGCCACGGTGACGTTCCCGTTGGCGACGTACTGGCGGGGGGAGGCCGCGGTTCCCCTGGTGATGGGGCTGACGCTGATCTTCGCGTTGATCTGGTATCTGGTGGGGGCCGGGGGCGACTCGCCGGTTCTCGAAGGCGTCGGATCGACGCTGCTCGGGGTGTTGTGGATCGGATTGGCGGGCTCGTTCGCCACCCTGATGTTGCGCGTGGACGACGGTCGGGGAATCCTGCTCGCGATCGTCATCACCGCCGTCGCCTACGACGTCGGTGCGTTCTTCCTGGGCAGAGCATTCGGTCAGCGTCCACTTTCCGCAGCGAGTCCGAACAAGACCGTCGAGGGCGTCGTGGGCGGGATCATCGTCGCCGCGATCGTGGGACTCCTGCTGGGCGGTATGGGTCTCGGGTTGCCGTTCCACGGCTTCGGACACGGGTTGATCATGGGCATCGTCGTGGCCGTGGCCGCCACCTTCGGCGATCTGTGCGAGTCCCTCGTCAAGCGGGACCTGGGCGTCAAGGACATGGGGACGCTCATCCCCGGCCACGGCGGCATGTTGGACCGCATCGACGCGATGTTGTTCGTGCTGCCGGCCGTGTACTACCTGATCGTGGGGCTCCACTGGATGTGACCTCGGTCACCGTGGCCGGGTCGACCGGCTCGATCGGAACCCAGACGCTCGACGTCCTGCACCGTGAACCCGAGCGCTTCCGCATCCACGCGCTCGGGGCATCGGGACGCTCGATCGAAGCGCTCGCTGCGCAGGCGCGGTCTCTGAAGCCGGACGTGGTCGCGGTGTCCTGCGACGAGCACGCGGGTGAGCTGGTCGGACTGGTTCCGGCGGCGTGTGAGGTGCGCGCCGGTGACGACGCGCTCGCCAGCGTCGCCAGCGAGGCGGACGTGTGCATCAACGGCGTCGTGGGGTTCGCCGGATTGGGGGTCACCCTCGCGGCGTTGGCGGCAGGGCGGCGGTTGGGTCTGGCCAACAAGGAATCCCTCATCGCGGCCGGGCCGATCGTGCAGCGCGCCCGCCGCACCCCCGGGGCCGAGATCATCCCGGTGGATTCCGAGCACGCGGCCCTGCACCAGTGCCTGCGCTCGGGTGGCTATCACGATGGGCGTGGCACCCCCACGAGCCCGGACCGCACCGCACCACGAGCCCCCCGCCGGGTCGATTCCCTGGTTTTGACCGCGCGCGGAGGACCGTTCCGGGGCAGGAGCGCCGATGAGCTGGCGACGGTCACGATCGAGGACGCCCTGGCTCATCCGACGTGGTCGATGGGACCCAAGATCACCGTCGACTCTTCCACCCTGATGAACAAGGGCCTCGAGGTCATCGAGGCCCATGAGCTGTTCGGGGTGCCTGCCGGCCCGGCAGGGGTGGGGATCTCCCTCGACGACATCGAGGTGGTGGTGCACCCCCAGTCCATCGTGCACTCCATGGTGACCTACGACGACGGGTCGACCATCGCCCAGTTGTCCGATCCCGACATGCGACTTCCGATCTCCTACGCGCTCGACTGGCCGGACCGCTCCGCGATCGGTTTCGGTCGTTTGGACTTCTCGACGGCCCGGCAGCTCGATTTCGAACCCCCGGACCGGGCCACCTTCCGCTGCCTGGACCTCGCATACGAGGCCGCCCGGATCGGGGGCAGCGCGCCGGCGTGGTTGAACGCGGCGAACGAGGTGACCGTCGCAGCGTTTCTGGCAGGGCGTATCCGGTGGCATGCGATCGCCGATGTTCTCTCCCGGGCACTCGGGCGGCATGATGGTTCCCCAATGGACACCTTGGGCGACGTCATCGCCGTCGATGACGAGGCGCGCAATGTGGCCACCGAACTCGTGGGCAGCGTCACCCCGTGAGCGACATCCCGCCCCCGCCTCCGCCGCCGACCGTCGCGGACGAGTCGGTCGAGACCACCGGTTCCCACGTGGTGCGACTCGTGGGGATGATCGCCGCACTGGCGGTGCTCGTCTACTTCACGGGTTGGTGGGGGCTGGTGATCGTCGCGGGGCTCGTGGCGATGATCTTCCTGCACGAGCTGGGACATTTCATCATGGCGAAACGCGCCGGGATGAAGGTGACCGAGTTCTTCATCGGTTTCGGGCCGCGGTTGTGGTCGTTCCGTCGAGGCGAGACCGAGTACGGCTTCAAAGCCATTCCCGCCGGGGCGTACGTGAAGATCATCGGCATGTCGATGGTCGAGGAGGTCGACGAAGCCGACGAGGGGCGCACGTACCGCGCCAAACCGTTCTGGCAGCGATTCGGTGTGGGGGTCGCGGGTTCTGCGATGCACTTCATCCAGGCGCTGGTGCTCCTGTTCGTCATCCTGGTGTTCACCGGCGCTCCGGGCGGCACGTGGGCTCTGCCGACCTCGCAACCCCAGGTGACCCAGATCGGCGACGTCTACGCCCACTGTCCGGCCGCGGAGGCGGGGATCCGTCCCGATGACGAGGTGTTGGCCATCAACGGCCACAGGATCACCGATTACCATCAGCTCGGCTCGATCGTGGGGCCGCTTGCCGGCAAGAAGGCGACCTTCCTGGTCCGCCGGAACGGGGTGGAGAAGACCCTCACCGCGCACATCGTGGGCAGGTCCGACGCGGCCGGGTCGACCGGACTGCTGGGGGTCACCTACGGGCCCAAGCCCCTGCCGAACGAGCGTGTCGGGGTGCTCAAGGCGATCCCCCAGACGTTCCACGAGTTCGGCTACATGATGTGGCAGACGATCCCCGCGTTCTTCAAGGCGTTCAGCCCGTCGCACCTGCATTCCTTCGGTAGCCAGGTGATCGATGCGCAAAAGGACCGGAACGCGTCCGAATCCCCCTCGGACACACCCTCGACGACGGTCCTCGCCGAGCACGCGCCGGCGAGTTCGCCCGACTCGGTGAGCTCACAGCGCTGCATCGCGTCGATGGGAGGCCCGCCGGCGTTCAAGAGCCAGTCGATGGATTCGACCGCGCAGCAGAGCCGGTTCCTGTCGATCGTGGGGATCTTCGACATCGGCAAGTCCATGGCTTCGACCGGAGGCGTGGCGGCACTGTTGGGTCTGTTCGTGGTGGTCAACATCTTCATCGGCGTGTTCAACCTGATTCCGATGCTGCCTTTCGACGGTGGCCATGTGGTCATCGCGATCTACGAGAAGATCCAGGAGTGGCGGCGCGGGCTGCGACAGCGCTACTACGCGGACCTGAACAAGTTGTTGCCGGTCGTCTATGTCATGGTGGCCCTGTTGGGTCTCCTTTTCGTCTCCAGCCTGTACCTTGACCTTGCGAACCCTCCCTCGGTGAATTAGATGCTCTTCGAAGCAACCAATCGATACCCGCGGCGCCGAACCCGTCAGATCGTGCTGGCCCACCCGACGAATCCGGTCGCGGTCGGCGGCGATGCCCCGATCAGCGTGCAGTCGATGACCACCACCAGGACCGCCGACGTGGACGGGACCCTGGCCCAGATCTACGCGCTGCGGGGCGCCGGCGCCGACATCGTCCGCTGCACCTGCAACGACGCCGAGGCCGCCGAGGGCCTCGCGCAGATCGTGCCCCGTTCACCGGTTCCGATCGTGGCCGACATCCATCACCAGTACCGCCGGGCACTCGAGGCACTCGAGGCCGGTGTGCACTGTCTGCGGCTGAATCCGGGCAACATCAAGAAACCGGAGCACATCAGAACGGTCGCCGCCGAGGCGAAGGATCGCGGGGTGCCGATCCGCATCGGGGTGAACGGTGGATCGCTGCATCCTGACCTGTACGCGAGGTACGGGAACCGGGTGACGCCCGAGGCGATGGTCGAGTCCGCCATGACCGAGTTGGCCTACTTCGACCAGGTCGACTTCCATGACGTGAAGATCTCGGTGAAAGCCTCCAACGTGCCGCTCATGATCGAGGCCTACCGGCAGCTCTCCGAAGCGACCGACCACCCGTTGCACCTCGGTGTGACCGAGGCCGGCCCGCTTCCCGGGGGACTGCTCAAGGGCACCGCGGGCATTGCCACGCTCCTGTCCGAGGGCATCGGCGACACGATCCGCTATTCGTTGACCGCCGACCCCATCGAAGAGGCCCGCGCCGGCAAAGCCCTCCTGGAGGCGCTCGGCCTGCGGGACCGGACCGGCCTGGACCTGATCGCGTGCCCGTCGTGCGGTCGTGCCGAGATCGACGTCATCGGTCTCGCCGCGGAGGCACAGAAAGCGCTCGCCGACAAGGATCTGCCACTGCAGGTGGCGGTCATGGGTTGCGTGGTGAACGGCCCCGGCGAGGCCCGCGACGCGGACCTCGGCATCGCCGGCGGCCGTGACAAAGGGCATCTGTTCGTCAAAGGCCGCAACGTCGCCGTGGTGGCCCAGGACGAGATGGTCCCGACGTTGCTCGAATGGGCGGAGTTCATCACCGAGCACGGCGTCGACGCCGCGCTGGCCCGCGTCGATCTGGCCAAGGCCGAACGTGAAGCGCAGCGGGACCGGGCCGCGTTGTTGGTGGACAAGGGTGCCGACGTGAACGGTGACGGCGCCCGTATCGAGCGCATCAAGCGGATCGAAGCGCACTGAGCGAACCGCGACCGGGGTCTGCGCTCCGGTGGGTAGGGTCGAATCCATGAGCGATTCGGAATCCCGGTTGTTGTCGCAGCTTCCCAGTGGCCTGTACATCGGAGGCGAGTGGCGTGCGGCGTCCGATGGATCGACCTTCGACGTCGAGGACCCTTCGAGGGGCGAGTACCTGGGTGTCGCGATCGCGGACGGGACCGTGGAGGATGCGCACCGGGGGCTCGACGCTGCGGTCCAGGCCCAGGACAGCTGGGCCAGGACCCCTCCCCGGGCGAGATCGGAGCTGTTGCGGCGCGCGTTCGAGGGCTGTATCTCCCGGAGGAACGACCTGGCACTGGCGATGACCCTGGAGATGGGCAAACCGCTCGCGGAGAGCCGGGCGGAGGTGGCCTACGGGGCCGAGTTCTTCCGGTGGTTCGCCGAGGAGGCGGTCCGCATCGACGGCCGTTACACGGTCGCGCCCGGTGGAGACGGCCGCATCGTGGTCACGTCACGGCCCGTCGGCCCGTGCCTGTTGATCACCCCGTGGAACTTTCCCCTGGCGATGCTCACCCGCAAGATCGGTGCCGCTGCGGCAGCGGGCTGCACGATGGTGTGCAAACCGTCCGAGGTCACGCCGATCACCGCGTTGATCCTGTTCGAGATCCTCGTCGAAGCCGGGTTCCCGCCGGGCGTGTGCAACCTGGTCGACACCACCGATGCGGCGAGCCTGTCCGAGACGCTGTTGGCCGACGTGCGGCTCCGCAAGCTCTCCTTCACCGGCTCCACGGCCGTCGGAAAGTCCCTGCACGCGCTCGCATCGGACCAATTGACCCGGGTGTCGCTGGAGCTGGGGGGCAATGCGCCGTTCCTGGTGCTGGCCGACGCCGACGTCGACGCCGCGGTCCAAGGTGCGTTGTCCGCGAAGATGCGCAACGGGGGAGAGGCCTGTACCTCGGCGAACCGGTTTCTGGTGCACGAGTCCCTCGTCGATGCCTTCGCCGCGAAGCTGGCCGAGGGGATGGGCGCGATGCCCCTGGGGCGCGGCACCGACGAGGGGGTCGAGGTCGGGCCGATGATCCGGAGCCGTGACCGGGACGAGATCGACCGCCTGGTCGCCGACGCGGTGACCCGCGGCGCCCGTCTGAGCACCGGTGGTCATCCGGTCACAGACCGCCCGGGTTGGTTCTATGCACCCACGGTGCTCACCGAGGTCCCTGCGGACGCCGAGCTGTTGGAGACCGAGATCTTCGGACCGGTCGCGCCGATCGTGGCGTTCGCCGACGTCGAGGAAGCCGTCAGGAAGGCGAATGCCACCGAGGCAGGCCTGGTCTCGTATCTGTACACCCGGGACCTGGACCACGCGTTGACGGTCGCCGAGCGGTTGGAGGCGGGCATGGTCGGCGTCAATCGTGGCGTCGTGTCGAATCCGGCGGCGCCTTTCGGCGGGGTGAAGTCCTCCGGGCTCGCCCGCGAGGGTGGCGCGGAGGGGATCGATGCCTACCGGGAAACCCAGTACCTCGGGATCGCGCTCGGCGACTAGAAAGGAAAGCTCCACCGTCCTGTGTCACCGGGAGGCCCGATGGGCACCAACGAACGAAGCCGCATCACGATGTCCGATGCGGAGATCGCCACCTACATCGACCGGCATCGTACGGCGGTGCTGGCCTCGGTCGGACCCACCGGTGTTCCCCACGTCGTTGCCATGTGGTATGCGGTGATCGACGGGGTGATGTGGTTCGAGACCAAGACCAAGTCGCAGAAAGCGCAGAACCTGCGCCGGGATCCCACCCTGAGCGTCCTGCTCGAGGACGGTGCAACCTATGACCGCCTTCGAGGGGTGTCGATGGAAGGACGCGGGGTGATCGTGGAGGACGCGGACGCGCTGTGGAACGTGGGGGTGGGCGTCTGGGAGCGCTACACCGGCCCGTACACCGAGGAGGTCCGCCCGCTGGTGGAGTACATGTTGAACAAGCGGGTCGCGATCAGGTTCGACGTGGAACGGATCCGGTCCTGGGATCACGCGAAACTCGGGATGGAGCCGACCGAGCTGGGCGGCACCACCGCGCCGTTTCTCCACGATCGCCTGCCATGAGCGAACCGGATCTGGCGATCGACTGTCACGGCCTCGTCAAGCGCTTCGGCGATTTCACCGCCCTCGACGGGGTCGACATCGAAC
>CAZEAV010000092.1:0-8424 GCA_964510215.1 uncultured Iamiaceae bacterium | reverse complement strand
ATCCGTTTCCTGGAAGGTCACGACACCGAGATCGTCGCCAGACTCACCGCCGAGATGGCCGAGGCCTCCGAGGCGCTCGAATTCGAACGGGCCGCACGGCTGCGCGATCGCCTGGAGAACATCCGCAAGGTCATCGAACGTCAGCAGATGGTCGCCGAACGCAACGAGGATTTCGACGTGATCGGCATCGCCGACGATGACCTGGAAGCCGCGGTGCAGATCTTCCACGTCCGGGCCGGACGGGTTCTGGGCCGAGCCGGGTTCGTGCTCGACAAGGTGGAGGACATGACCCCCGCACAGTTGGTGGCACGCACCCTGGAAGGGATCTATGACGCCGAACCGGTGCTCGGGTGGCCCAAGAAGGTGTACGTCCCCGAGCTGCCCGAGGACCTCGACATGCACACCGCCTGGCTGAGCGGACTGCGCGGATCCAAGGTGGCGATCCTGGTGCCCCAACGGGGGGCCAAGCGACAGCTCGCCGAGACCGTGACCCACAACGCCCGTGAGGAATTCGTGCGTCATCGGCTCCGACGGGCTTCGGATCACAACTCCCGGGCAAAGGCGCTGAACGAACTCCAGCACGCCCTCGGCCTCGCCGAAGCCCCGTTGCGCATCGAGTGTTACGACATGAGCCATCTCCAGGGCACCGACTACGTGGGGTCGATGGTGGTCGTGGAAGACGGCCTGCCGGCCAAGCAGCACTACCGGCATTTCAAGGTCCACGTGCCGGGCAACGACGACTTCGCCGCGATGGACGAGGTCCTCACACGGCGTCTGCAACGCCTGCTGGACGATCGAGCCCTCCCGGTGGCCGAACGGGGTCGCTTCGCCTATGACCCGAACCTGTTGGTGATCGACGGCGGCAAAGGTCAGCTCTCCACCGTGGTGGGGGTGTTGGAACGCCTCGGCCTGGCCGACCAGATCCCCGTGGTGTCCCTGGCCAAGCGCCTCGAGGAGGTCTACGTGCCGGGGCGGTCCGACCCGATCATCCTGGACCGCACCTCCGAGGCGTTGTATCTGCTGCAACGCATCCGCGACGAGTCCCACCGCTTCGCGATTCAATACCACCGCAAACGCCGGGGCAAACGGATGACCGCGTCAGCACTGGACGGCATTCCCGGCCTGGGGCCGACCCGTCGCAACCGGTTGCTGCGCGAGGTCGGCAGTGTGGCGGCCATCAGGGCCCTGGACCCCGAAGCCCTGCAGGCACTCACGTGGCTGCCCGACGCGGTGGGCCGGGCGGTGTACGACCACCTGCACGATCCCGCACCGGCCGGCCACGCACGGGAATCCACGGCGTGAGCGAGGAGTGGGAACGTCACGCGCGGTGGTGGCAGGACGGCTTCACCGACGGGGCGGACGCCGAATACACCGAACAGATTCTTCCCCTGGCGGCCCAGTGGCTCGACGGCCACGCTCGGGTGCTCGACGTGGGGTGTGGCGAAGGACAGGTCGCCCGCCAGTGTTCGGCCCGCGGCGCGGAATGGGTCGTGGGCCTGGACCCGACCCGCAATCAGGTGACCGAAGCGCGTCGGCGCGGTGGCGGGCCCACCTACGCGGCCGCCGACGCGGCCGCGTTGCCCTTCGCCGACGCCACCTTCGACGCCGCGGTCGCCTGTCTGGTGTTCGAACACATCGAGTCCGTGGACCCCGCCATCGGCGAGATCGCGCGCGTGCTCGTGCCGGGAGGCCGATTCGTGCTGCTGCTGAACCACCCGCTGCTCCAGACGCCGGACAGCGGATGGATCGACGATCAGTTCCTCGACCCGCCCGAGCACTACTGGCGTATCGGCCCGTACCTCGTCGAGGCCCACACGGTGGAAGAGGTCGCCAAAGGCGTCCACATCCCGTTCATCCACCGGCCGCTTTCCCGTTATGTCAACGCGCTGGCCGACGCCGGGCTGAGGATCGAGCACATGATCGAACCGCCACCCCCCGAGGGATTCCTCGCCCGGGCCACCGAATACCGCGACGCGGCCACCATTCCCCGCCTGCTGGGCCTCGTCACCGCCAGAACCTGAGCCGCTCCGGTGACCTCATCGGCCGCGCCCGGCGTGGGCGCGGGCCGTCCAACCCCCGGTCGTGGACACCGTGCTCGCCCCTTCGGTGAGACGCAGCAGCCACTCGAGCACGAAGGCGTGGTCGGCATCGCCTGGCGCGGTCATGACCAAGCCGCGGCGGGGCGAGTCCTGCACCCGGTGCCAGCCTTCGGGTCGCTCCAGACCCAGGTCGCCGAGCAACGGGAGCAGCCGGTTCCCGAGGCGATGCTGCACGCCGAGGTACTGGGGTGCAGCCGCTTGGCCGCCGGCCGGCGGCGTCCACGTGCCGAGTGCCGCGTCCGGGGTGTTTCGGCGGGTGAACCAGGTGAGAAACGTCGGCGGTGGTGGGGCCGACTCGGGTGGGACGTCGGGTTGGACGTTGATCCAGCCGACCCCCGCGCGGGCGTAGTCCGCCATCACCTCCAGCACCGCGTCCAGGTCACCCAGGTCGTCGATTGCGATGATGGTGGGTCGTGGGGCCATGAGGGTGGTTCGCGGTCGGAGAGACGATGGTTCGGGTGGTGTGGGCAACCTAGAGCCTGTACAGGGCAGAATGTGCACGTGGTCGACGACGTCGAGCTGGAGCGCCGCATCGCCGAGGCGCTGGACGCCCAGCGGGCCGAACAGGCCGCCCACCCGGTCGCGGACACGACAATGTGGCTGTCGCACCACTGGCCGGCCCGGTACGACCGGTGCGCGGTCATCGCGAACCGGCACGTGTGTCGCCGCTGCCTGGTGCTGTACCCCGTCGCGATCGTGGTGGCGATCCTGGCCGGTTTCGGGTTGCGCTGGCCCGATTCCTGGGACGTGTGGCTGCTGTGGCTGCTGCCCGTCCCCGGCGTGGTGGAATTCGTGCTCGACGTCATGGGCGCCGTGCGACATCGGCCGTGGCGCCAGGTGATCGTGAGCGCGCTGCTGGCCGTTGCGTACGGCAAGATCCTCTGGCGGTACTCGAATCATCCGGGCGACGGACTCGTGTGGGCGGTCGTCCTGGTGGACACCGGCATCTGCGCGGCGGCGGCCCTGGTCGCCAGAGGGTTGCGCCGGAGCTGGGTCGACGTTCCAGGTTCGGAGATACGGTGAGGGCGAATGGTTGAGTTCCTCATCATCACCGGGGTGTCCGGCGCGGGTCGCTCGACCGTGGCCGACGCGGTCGACGACCTCGGCTGGTTCGTCATCGACAACGTGCCGCTCCCGCTGTTCTCCAAGATCGTCGAGCTGACCCAGGGTCTCGGTGAACCGTTCGAACGGGTCGCGTTCGTGTTGGGTACCGGCGCCCGTGGCGGAGAGAAGCCGGCGGCACTGGTGGAGGCCGTGGCTTCGCTGCGCGCCGTCGGGGACGTTCGGGTCGTGTTCGTGGACGCGGCCGACGACGTCCTGGTGCGCCGTTACGAAGAGACCCGTCGCCGTCACCCCCAACCCACCGGCGGGTCGCTGCTGGATGCGATCCACGCCGAGCGGCTCGGCATGGAGGCGGTGCGGGCCGCCGCGGACCTCGTCATCGACACCACCGACCTGAACCTGCACGAGTTGCGGGCGCGGGTCTCGTCGCTGTTCGCGGCGGACGCCGGTGCCGGACTGCAGCTGCGCGTGTCGTCGTTCGGTTACAAGCGCGGCGTGCCGGTGGACATGGACCTGGTCCTGGACTGCCGGTTCCTGCCCAACCCGTACTGGCAGAGCGGCCTGCGCGGGCTCAGCGGCCTGGACGACGCGGTGCACGACTACGTGCTGGCCCAGCCCCATGCCCGCTCGTTCGTGGACCGAATCGTAGAGCTGTTGGCGGAACTGCTGCCCGCGTACAGCGAGGAAGGCCGCTCGTTCCTGGGTATCGCGTTCGGCTGCACGGGCGGTCGCCACCGTTCGGTCGTGATCGCCGAGGCGGTCGCCGCGCGCTTGCGCGACCTGGGCTACTCGGTGCCGGTGACCCACCGGGACATCGACAAATGAGCGATCGGCTCCCCGTGCGGCCCGCGGCTTTGTATGATCGTGCGCACCCCAGACGGGCCGGCGGACGCATTGTGCGCGTACCGCGACGACAACCACCCCCGCGATGAGGACACCAAGAAAAAAATGACCCTACGAGTTGGCATCAACGGCTTCGGCCGAATCGGTCGGAACTTCTTCCGGGCGATCCGTGCCCAGGAGGCGGACATCGAACTGGTCGCCGCCAACGACCTGGGATCCATCGAGCAGATGGCCGCCCTGCTGGAACGTGATTCGGTCCTCGGGCCGTTCAACGGCAAGGTGCGCGCCGCCGAGGACGGCATCGACGTCGACGGCCACCGCATCCGGATCCTCGCCGAACGCGAGCCCGGCCGACTGCCCTGGGGCGACCTCGGTGTCGACCTGGTGGTGGAGTCCACCGGGCGGTTCGCGACCCGTGACCAGGCGGCCGCGCACCTGGACGCCGGCGCGCCCCTCGTGGTGGTCTCCGCCCCATGCAAGCACGCGGACGCGACCTTCGTGGTGGGGGTGAACGAGAACACCTTCGACCCCGCGAACCACAAGGTCGTCTCGAACGCCTCGTGTACGACGAACTGTTTCGTCCCCATGGTCAAGGTGCTCGACGACGCGTTCGGCGTCCGCAAAGGGCTGATGACCACCATCCACGCCTACACCGGCGACCAGCAGTTGGTCGACGGCCCGCATTCGGATCCCCGGCGTGCCCGGGCCGCGGCGATCAACGTGGTGCCCACGGGCACCGGCGCGGCACGCGCGACCTCGTTGGTGATGGAGTCGATGCAAGGTCGCCTGGACGGCACCTCGCTGCGGGTGCCCGTGCCGGTGGGTTCGATCACGGACTTCGTGGCGATCCTGGACCGCGAGGTCACCGACGACGAGGTCAACGACGCCTTCGCGGCCGCGGCCGGTTCGGGTGCCCTGGCCGACGTGCTGGACTACTCCGAGGCGCCGATCGTGTCCTCGGACATCGTCGGCCGGCCGGCGTCGTGCACGTTCGACTCGCCTCTGACCATGGCGATGGGCGACCTCGTCAAGGTCTTCGGGTGGTACGACAACGAATGGGGTTACTCGAACCGCCTGGTCGATCTGGTTCGGATCACCGGCGAACAGCTCGCCAAGAGCTGATCCACCGGCGCCATGAACGACGGTCCCGAAGTGACCAAGGATCTGCCGCGTCTGGAGGACCTCGGCGATCTGGACGGTAGACGCGTGCTGGTCCGAACGGACTGGAACGTGCCCATTGCCGACGGGGTGATCACCGACGACCTGCGCCTTTCGGCGTCGCTGCCGACACTGCGGTGGCTGGCCGACGCCGGCGCCGAGATCACTGTCGCCACGCATCTGGGACGCCCCGGGGGCAAGGTCGTTCCCGAGCTGTCCACCGCACCGCTCGCCGAGCGGCTCGAGGCGATGATCCCCGGCGCGCGCATGCTCGAGAACCTGCGCTTCGACCCCGGGGAAACCGCGAACGACGCCGCGTTCGTCGACCGTCTCGTCGCCGGCCAGGACGCCTATGTGGACGAGGCGTTCGGCGCGTGTCACCGCGCACACGCCTCGATCGTGGGTCCCCCCGCGCACCTGCCCAGCGCGGCCGGTCGGCTGTTGTTCACCGAGGTCGACGTACTCGCGGCACTGCGCACCCGGCCCCGGCGTCCGTTCGTCGTCGCGTTGGGTGGTTCCAAGGTCTCGGACAAGCTGGGTGTAATCGGTGCGCTGGTGTCGGTCGCCGATGCACTGGTGATCGGCGGGGGCATGTGCTTCACGTTTCTCGCCGCTCAGGGTCATTCGGTCGGGGACTCGCTGTTCGAAGCCGACCACGTGGCCGCCTGTCGGGACCTGCTGGAGGGCCCCGGCGAGATCCACCTGCCGAGTGACCTGGTGGCGATGTCCGGCGACGGGGTGCTGTTCGACCCCTCCGCCGGAGGCGAGGTCCGCCAGGTCGGCCCGAACGTGCCCGACGGCTGGGCCGGCTACGACATCGGCCCGGAAACCGCCGGCACCTTCGCGGATGTGATCGCCGACGCGGGTACGGTGCTGTGGAACGGGCCGATGGGCGCGTTCGAAGACCCCCGTTTCGTCGCCGGGACCCAGACCGTCGCAGAAGCCGTCGCCGACACCCACGCGTTCTCGGTGATCGGCGGAGGCGACTCGAACGCGGCGGTCGCCCAGTTCGGTCTGCGTGAGAAGATCGACCACGCGTCCACCGGCGGTGGCGCATCGCTGGAACTGCTGGAATACGGCGATCTACCGGGCCTGAAAGCCCTCCGGGAGGCACCCAATGCCGGCTGAAGCGCTCCGGAAACCGTTGATCAGCGGCAACTGGAAGATGCACCTGAACCACTTCGAAGCGATTCAACAGGTGCAGAAGCTGTCATATCTGGTCTCGAACGACGACCTGGAACACGTCGAGGTGTCGATCCACCCGCCCTTCACCGACCTGCGCTCAGTGCAGACCGTGCTGGAGAGCGACGGCATCGACATGGCGCTGGGAGCCCAGCACTGCCATTTCGAATCCTCGGGCGCATTCACCGGCGAGGTCGCTCCACAGATGCTCGCCAAACTGCACGTGCGCTCTGTGAGCGTGGGGCCTGCGGAGCGCCGCACGATCTTCGGCGAGACCGACGAGGTCGTGCGGGCGAAGCTCCAGGCAGTGCACGCTGCCGGCATGACCCCGATCGTCTGTGTCGGTGAAACCCTGGAGGAACGGGACTCGGGTCGGACCGAGGAGCGCGTGCAGGACCAGTTGCGCGCCGCGTTGGAAGGCAGCGACCCGGGCGCGGTGGCCGGATTCGTGGTCGCGTACGAGCCGATCTGGGCCATCGGGACCGGCCATGTCGCCGGCGCGAACGACGCGGAGACCGTCTGTGGCTTTCTGCGCAGCGTCGTGGCCGACATCGCCGGCCCTGACGCGGCCGAATCGGTGCGAATCCAGTACGGCGGGTCGGTCAAGGCCGACAACGTCGCGGAGCTCATGGCCCGAGACGACATCGACGGGGCGCTCGTGGGTGGCGCGTCGCTCGATGCGGACACCTTCGCTCCGATCGTCAACTTCCGGAACCTCGCTCGGTCCTGACCTGGAAAACGGTCAGCCGTCGGGCGACTGCTAGAATCCTTGCGCGTTCAACCCGCAGTATCCGTCTCGAGAGGTTTCGCGTTCCATGGTGCTGGCTGTCGGTATCTTCCATGTGGCCATCGCCATCGTGATGTGCGTTCTCGTGTTGCTGCACAGCGGTGAAGGCGGCGGTCTGTCCGACTTCATGGGCGGCGGCTCGGCGGCATCGGGCTCCACGGTGATGGAGAAGAACCTGGACCGGATCACGGTGGTCTTCGCGTTGTTGTTCGCGATCACGACCATCCTGCTCGGCCTGTTGATGATGCCCTGAAGGGCTGCGCCATCCGCGCTGCCGCCGGAGGCTGCCGAGGCTTCCGGTCAGAGACCGAGGTCCTTGCCGATGATCTCCTTCATGATCTCGGTGGTGCCCCCGTAGATCGTGGTGATCCGGGTGTCCGCGTACGCCCGCGCGATCGGGTACTCCAGCATGTAGCCGTAGCCACCGTGTAGCTGCACACACCGGTCGACCACCCGTTTGTGCATCTCGGTACACCACCACTTGGCCTCGGCGGCCTCGGTTGCGGTGAGCTCCTCGGCGTTGAGCGCGGCGACACATCGGTCCACGAACGCGCGTGCGACGTCGATCTCGGTGCGCATCTCGGCGAGCACGAACCGACTGTTCTGGAACGACCCGATCGGGCGACCGAACGCGGTGCGCTCCCGGACGTGATCCAGGGTCCACCCCAGTGCGGCCTCGGCTCCGGTCAGAAGCCGAAGGAGGCGCTCCGGAGTCGGATTGCGTCGACCCCGCTCACCCGTCTCGAGGTCGAGCTCGACGTTGGCGTACCCGGTCGCCACCTCGGCTGCGGCGTTGAGTGCCGCCAGAGACCACGGCGCCCGCCCCAGGTTGGTGTGGAGCAACACCCCGGTGGCGTTGACGACACGCTGGGGGGCGGACCGCCGAATGCGATGCAATCGGGATCGAACCTCGTCCTCGATCGAGAGCGTCGGGTCCTGACGGGCCAGGTCGATCACTTCCCTCACCGCCTCCACCACCAGCGGACGTGGCAGGTTGCCGTCGTCGAATCGGCGAACGACGGAATCGACCGAGGGTGGGCGGGTGTCGGTCATCCCGGTCGAGATTAGGGGCTCGGGGTCAGGAGTTGAGTGCCTGCCAGATGCGCCCTGGTGTCAAGGGCATGTCGATGTTCCGCACACCGAGATGGCGCAAGGCATCGTGGACCGCGTTCACCACCGCCGGTGTGGAGCCGATGGTGCCGGCCTCGCCGATCCCCTTCGCCCCCAACGGAGTCTGGTCGGTGGGCGTCTCCGTGTGGACTACCTCCACGGGCGGCACGGTGGCCGCTGTCG
>CAZEAV010000091.1:0-8440 GCA_964510215.1 uncultured Iamiaceae bacterium | reverse complement strand
CTCCACGCGCAGATCGCCCGGTCCGTGCAGCACGGCGGCTCGCATCTGGCTCGGCGTCACGGCCGCGACCGTAGCGAAAAACCTGACGCCGGTGTCAGAAGTCGTCGCCGGCGACGACCCGGTACGCTGCGCCGGTGACCGACCTCGGACCGCGTGCCCGGACCGTCGACCTGCCTGCCGGACGCTTCCGGACACTCGAGTGGCCCGGCACCGGATCGGGCACCGCGGTGTTCCTGCACGGGCTGAGTGGCGTGGCCGACGTCTGGGGAGACACCGTCGACGCGTTGGCCCCGGACCGCCCCCGCTGCGTCGCACTCGACCAACGTGGTCACGGCCACAGCCCCCGGGCACCCGGCGCCTACGGGGCCATCGACTATCTGGGCGACCTGCTCGCGCTGGTCGAACGGTTGGCCCCGCCGATCCGACTGGTGGGCCACTCGATGGGCGCCCGCGTGGCCATCCTCGCCGCGGCCCGCCATGCCGCGACGCTCGCCTCCGTCGTCGTCGTGGACATCGGCCCCGAAGCCTGGCAGGCCAACATCGACCGCACGGCCCGATTGTTCGAGGCGATGCCCGACACGTTCGAAGACCGCGCATCCGCTCTGGAGTTGGGGCGTCTGGCCGGGCGGGGCGAGGAGTGGGCGGACCGGTTCGTCGACCAGCGCCTCCGCGCCAACCCGAACGGCACCTACACCTGGCTCGCCGCGAAGGATGCGCTGATCGAAACCGTAGGTGTTCAGCGCGCACGCGGCTACTGGCGTGACTGGGATCGCATCGACGTGCCGGCGCTGCTGGTGCGTGGTGCCGAGAGCAAGGAACTTCGGCCCCGGATCGCCGAGCAGATGCGCGCCCGTAGTCCCCGCGTCCGGTACACCGAGATCGCCGACGTCGGCCACAACATCCCGCTGCACGCCCCGACCGAGCTCGCCACGGCGATCGACACGTTCTGGAAGCAACTCGCCTGACCGGCGTGGCTGGTGCTGAGACCCCCCGAAACAGCAGTCGCAGCGTCGCTGTGGCTGGTCTACGATCCCCCGCCATGCGCTTCGATCTCCCCTCGGACAAGATCCCCACCGCGTGGTACAACGCGTTGCCGCGGCTCCCCGAACCGCTGCAGCCGCCTTTGCACCCCGCTACCCGGGAGCCGGCCGGCCCGGACGATCTGGCGCCGCTGTTCCCGATGGCACTCATCGAACAGGAGATGTCGGCCGAACCCTGGATCGACGTCCCCGGCGAGGTGCTCGACATCCTGCGGCTGTGGCGTCCCACGCCGCTGGTGCGCGCCACGCGCCTCGAAGCCGAACTCGGCACGCCGGCCCGCATCTACTACAAGGACGAGTCGATCTCGCCCGCCGGGTCGCACAAGCCCAACACCGCGGTGCCCCAGGCCTTCTACAACAAACGAGAGGGCGTCACCCGGATCGCCACCGAGACCGGCGCCGGCCAGTGGGGCTCGTCGCTGGCGTTCGCCACCGCGCAGTACGGGATCGACTGCAAGGTGTACATGGTCCGCACCAGCTTCGAGTCCAAGCCCTACCGCCGCATCCTGATGGAGACCTGGGGCGCCGAGTGCGTGCCCTCGCCGGTGGACGACCCGTCGAGCCCCGGCTCGCTCGGCATGGCGATCTCCGACGCGGTCGCCGACGCGGGGAGCCGTAGCGATACCCACTATTCGCTGGGCTCGGTGCTCAACCACGTGTTGTTGCACCAGACCGTGATCGGTCTGGAAGCAAAAGAGCAGCTCGAAATCGCCGGTGAGCGCGTACCAGACGTGGTGCTGTCCTCACACGGGGGCGGGTCGAACTTCGGCGGAATCGCCCTGCCATTCCTCGAAGACGAGGGTGTGCGGCTGCTTGCCATGGAGCCCACCTCGTGCCCGACGCTGACCCAGGGCGAATTCGGCTACGACTTCGGCGACTCGGCCGGGCTGACCCCGCTGCTGCCGATGCACTCGCTCGGCGCGAAGTTCGTGCCCCCGGCGATCCATGCCGGTGGACTGCGCTACCACGGCGCCGGACCGGTCATCTCGGCGCTGGTGAAAGCCGGACGGGTCGAAGCGGTCGCCACGCCCCAGACCAAGGTGTTCGAGGCGGCGGCGCTGTTCGCCCGCACCGAGGGCAAGGTCGCCGCGCCGGAGACCGCGCACGCGATCCGGGGCGCGATCGACGAGGCCCTGGCCGCCAAGGAGACCGGCGAGGAGCGGGTGATCCTGTTCAACTACTCGGGGCACGGGTTCCTGGATCTCGCCGCGTACGACGCCTACAACAACGGCGACCTCATCGACGAATAGCGGGACCGGCGCCAGGCATCGCTACCGGCCGTAGATGGCCGACCGGGACAGGCCGAACGCGTGCACGATGGATTTCACCGCGTTTTCGAACTGGGGGCTCTCGGTCTGACCGAGCGAGCCGAGCCGCGTCGAGCGGATCGTCTGGCATCCGGTGGGAACGAGCCGGACCGAGTCGAAGACGCGCTGCGTGTCACGGAACTCGATGCGGACCGTCCCCGGATCGAAGCGATCGTCCGGACAATGCACGGGGCCGTTCGGCGATGGCGGGGCGGTCACCAGGGCCCGGCACACCTTTACGTAGAGGTTCGCTGCCTTGGTGCCGCGCAAGGACCGGGTCATGGACGCAGGCACCACGTTGCCCCGGGTGAGTTCGAGCTTCGCGCTGACGATTCCCCGACGGCAGAGCTTGGTGACGTCGACCTTGGCGTCGCCGCTGCACGCCGCGGTGACGCTCACGCCGAGCACCACCACGAGTGCGAGTCCGGTCCAACGGCCTGCCATCGTCATCGAGAACTCCCTGCGCCGGGAACAGCCCATCCTCGCGGTACGCGGGGTCGACGTCAATGACCGTCGCTGTCAGGAGCGGTGGACGAACGGCGGCAAGCGGACCGGCGGCCGGCGGGTAGATTTCCCCGGTCGGCCCCATCGACCGTTCGGGAGCGCTCCCTGTCCACAGAAGGCCACGGCACCAAGTCGATCATCGCCGCGTTCTGCGCGAACCTCGGGATCGCGGTGGCGAAGTTCATCGGGTTCCTGCTCACCGCGTCGGGCTCGCTGCTCGCGGAAGCCATCCACTCACTCGCCGACACCGGGAACCAGGGCCTGCTGCTGCTGGGGGGCCGCCGGGCCCGCCACGCACCGACGGCGGAACATCCTTTCGGGTTCGGCCGTGAGCGCTATTTCTGGGCGTTCGTGGTGGCGATGGTGCTCTTCACGGTCGGTGGCGCCTTCGCGGTGCTCGAAGGCATCGATAAGGTCCGCCATCCCCACGAGATCTCCGACGTCGGCATCGCCATCGCCATCCTCGTCGTGGCGATCGCGCTGGAGGGCTTCAGCTTCCGCACCGCACTGCACGAGGCACGTGCCCAGGTCGGTCCCCACACCCCGATCTGGCGCTACATCCGACGGTCCAAAGCCCCGGAGGTCCCGGTGGTGCTGCTGGAGGACGCCGCGGCCCTGTGCGGACTCGGAATCGCGCTGGTCGCGATCGCGCTGTCCGCGGCCACCGGAGACGCCGTCTGGGACGGTATCGGGACGATCGTGATCGGCTGCCTGCTCATCTGTGTGGCCACGATCCTGGCGATCGAGATGAAATCGCTGCTGATCGGCGAGTCCGCCGCGCCAGATCGGATCCGCGCGATCACCGGCGCCATCGTGCAGGACCCGTCGGTGCGCACCCTGATCCATCTGCGCACCGAGCATCTCGGGCCCGACGACCTCATCGTGCTCGCCAAGATCGCGTTCGACGACACGCTGGCCTACCGCGACCTCACCGTGGCGATCGACCGGGTCGAGCGCCGCATCCGGGATGCCGAACCGGCGGCGAGACTGCTGTTCGTCGAACCGGACGTGGACCGCCCCGCGTCCGAGGCGCCCATCCCGGGCGGGGAGCCGGAAGTCGAATAGCCGACAAATCTCGTCAGCTTTTGGAATTCGGTTCGAATCCCGACATACTGAGTCAGGTATTCACCGCGTCGGTCCCCGGCAGGTGACTACCCGGGACCGCCGGAGCATCGAACGATCCGTGAGCGGCCTCGTGTCAACATTCCGCATACCGATACCAAGAGGCAACAAAATGGCTATCCGACTGGGTGACAAGGCCCCGAACTTCTCCGCCGAGAGCACCGAAGGTCACATCGACTTCTACGACTGGAAGGGTGACAGCTGGGTGCTGCTGTTCAGCCACCCCAAGGACTTCACCCCGGTGTGCACCACCGAGCTCGGCGCCGTCGCCGGCCTGAAGCCCGAGTTCGACAAGCGCGGCGTCAAGATCATCGGCGTCTCGGTCGACCCGCTCGACAGCCACCAGGGCTGGGCCGGTGACATCGAGGACGTGACCGGCAACAAGCTCAGCTACCCGCTCATCGCCGACCCCGACCGCAAGGTCGCCGAGGCGTTCGACATGATCCACCCGAACGAGCTCGCCACCGCCACCGTGCGCACCGTGTTCGTGATCGCGCCGGACAACACCGTCAAGCTGAGCCTGACCTACCCGGCCTCCACCGGCCGCAACTGGCAGGAGATCCTGCGGGCGATCGACTCGATCCAGCTCACCGCCAACCACTCCGTGTCCACGCCGTCGGACTGGACCCAGGGTGACCCGGTGATCGCCTCACCGACCTTCAGCGACGATGAGGCCGAGGCGAAGTTCGGGAAGGTCGACAAGAAGAAGGACTACCTGCGTTTCGTCGCCCAGCCCGGCTGAGACGGGCCGGCGCACCGCATCGTCGAGGGGGTCGGGCCACCACCGTGGTACGACCCCCTCGACGCCTCCGGCCGTCACTCCGAGGCGCTGCCCCGCTCGGCCGGCCGCCGGGTCGGCTCACTTGACGGTGAGCGTGCCCTTCATGTTGGAGTGGATGTCACAGACGAATTCGTACTTTCCGGGCTTGAGACCCACGAGCGTGAGCGTCTGGGTGTTCGGGCCGGACTCGAGTTCGGTCTTGCCGGCGCCCGTGGACGACTTGAGGCCCTTGAAGTCGATGTTGTGCTTGACGCCCTTCTCCTGGTTGGCGTAGGTCACCTTCAGCCGGTCACCGCTGAAGGTGATGCAGTCCGGCGAGAAGTCGAAGTTCGTCGTCACCACCTTGACGGCTCCGTTCTTCGCCTCGGTGCAGCCGCCCGACGAAGAGCCGCCCCCGCCCGAAGCCGCCGTGGTCGGCGACGCATTGCCGATGGCTCCCCCGCCCTTGCCGGACGACGAGCAACCGACGCCGAACGCGGCGATGAGGGTCAGCCCGGTGGCCACGCCGACGAATCGGCGGGCGAAGGAGCGGTGGCGGGGTTTCTTCAGTTGTGTATTTTGCGGTTCATTGATCACATTCGCCAACCGTAGCCATGCAGAAATTGGTCCGGTAGGGCCATGAGACACCAGTCACAGGGGTCCCCGACGATCGGGGGTCGGATAAGCTTGCATACGTGGCCGTCTACCAAGCGCCCGAGTACCATCCGGCGTTCGAGGAATACTGCGAAACGATCTACGAGCTGCGTGAAGACGACGTCGAGGTCATCCAGGCCCGCATCGCGGAACGCCTCGAGGTGTCGCGGCCGGCCGTGTCGGAAATGGTCCACCGGCTCGTCCAACAGGGATTCGCCACGGTGGACGACGGACGGATCCGCCTCACCGGGGACGGGAAGAAGCTCGCCGAGCAGGTCGTGCGCCGGCACCGGTTGGCCGAACGGTTCCTGACCGACATGCTGGGCCTGTCCTGGGCCGAAGCCCACAAGGAAGCCGGCAAGTGGGAGCATGTCATCTCGGTGACCGTGGAGGAGGCGATCGCCCGGGTCCTGGGCAATCCGACCACCTGCCCGCACGGGAACCCGATCCCGGGCACCGACTATGTGGCTCCCGAGATGCGCACGCTGTCGGAACTGTCCGCGGGCGAACGTTTCGTCGTGGGTCGGGTGCCCGAGGAGCTGGAGTTCGCGCCGGGAATCCTGGAATACTTGGAACAGGCCGACCTGCTCCCGGGACGCGAAGGGACGCTGACCGTGGTATCACCCGATGGCACGACCACGGTGGCGATCGATGGACGCCACGTCGGGGTCAGCCGGTTCGCCAGCGAACGGATCCTGGTCACCGTTCCCTGACTGCCACGTCAGCCCTCGGTGAGGACGTCGGGCAACGCGCCCGAGTACACCACGACGAGTCGTTTGGTCGCCCGGGTGAGAGCCACGTACAGCGCCCGCATGCCCTGGGGTTCGGCATCGACGACGACACCCGGTTCCACCACCACCGCCGCGTCCACCTCGAGCCCTTTGACCAGTCGGACCGGCACGACCGTCACCTGCTGTTGCAGTCCGCCGGTCACCGCGGAGGTGTGTTCGACCCCCCGGCGCTCCAGACCCCGGTCGATCTCGTCGAACAGCGGCGCCGGGACGATCACGGCCACGTTCCCCCGGCCGATGACGTCGACCTCGTTGCGCACCGCCGCCACCACCGCGTCGAGGAGTGACCGGTCGGCCGAGCCGGTCGCATCGGTGGGGAGCCCGTGGCGCACACTGTCCCCCTCGATCGCGTCGGCGCCCGCCCGGATGAACACCGGCGCGTCGCCGTCGGGACGGACCGCGTCGGGCGGGGACAGATCTGGCGCCACCGCGTGGAGTACCCGCGCGGCGAGGCGCATCAGGGGTCCCGGAATCCGGTAGCCGATCGTGAGTTCGGCCATGCGCCGGCCCCGCTGGTCCGGGAGGTGGTCCAACAGCTCGTACCAGTCCGCGTGCGCCCAGGCGCCGGTTGCCTGCGCGATGTCGCCGACCACGGTCATCGACCCGTTCAACGAGCGTCGGCGCAGCATCCGCAACTGCATGGGCGACAGGTCCTGGGCCTCGTCGACGACGATGTGCCCCCAGGTGCGGATCTCTCCCTGCCGGGTGCCATCGGGCCGCAGCCTGCCCCGCACCCTGGGGATCGGGCCCAGGTGCACCGCGGCCTCGTCCAACAGCGGCACGTCCTGCTGGGTCCAGGTGACCTCGTGCACATCCTCGGACCATGGTCGGTACAACAACTCCGCCGCATCCGCGGGGATCGACCCTTTCGCCGCGAGACGGAGCAGGGCGAGCGAGCCGAACAGCTCGTGCACCAGCTCGGCGGGCCGCAACACGGGCCACATCCACTCCAGCGCGGCACGTACCCGCTCGTCCCCGCGGAGTCGATTCGCCACGGTGGCGGCGTCGAGCGGGTTGCGAGACGACTCGGCCAGCGCTTCGAAGACCGACGTCTCCACATAGGACCGGGCCGCGTTGTGCAACCGGAAACGACGGCCCGCCTGCTGGACGATGGCCTGGGACCGGTCCGCTTCCAGGGTCAGGGTCGACAGGCCATAGGGGACGCGCAGGTCACGCCGCAGCCCGCGACGGCGGTCCCTGACCGCCTTGCGGATCACCCCGGCCATCGCCGGATCGCCTTTGACACGAGCGATGTCCGGGCGGTCCACCCCGCTCACCGAGACCGGATCGATCAGATCCGCCAGCACCGCCAACTGCACGCCGGCCTCACCGAGGGAGGGGAGCACCTGTTCGATGTAGGACAGGAACAGCCGGTTCGGGCCCACCACCAGCACGCCCTGGCCCTCCAGGGGAAAACGGTAGGTGTAGAGCAGGTACGCGGCACGGTGCAGGGCCACGATCGTCTTGCCGGTGCCGGGCCCTCCCTGCACCACGAGTACCCCGGGCAACTCGGATCGGATGATGCGGTCCTGTTCCACCTGGATCGTGGCGACCGCGTCACTCAGCCTGCCCGAACGCGACGACTCCAGCGAGGCCACCAGTGCCCGGCGCCCGGTCACCGCGGAGGCGGGTCCGTCCGCCGCCTCGGGGGTGTCGAAATACTCGTCGTCGAGATCGAGCAGCGTCCGACCGCGGCTGGCAAAATGCCGGCGGCGCGCCAATCCCATCGGGTGGGGGCCGGTCGCCCGGTAGAAGGGTTCGGCCACCGGGGCACGCCAGTCCACCACGACCGGCTCATGGGACGCATCCGACACCGGCAGCCGACCGATGTAGAAGCGCTCGGGGTCACCGTCGTAGTCCCGGGTCACGTCGATGCTGCCGAACACCAGCGACGCGTCGCCCAGGTCCAGCCCGCTGAGCCGGTCGTCCACCGTCTGGTAGATCACGTCGCGCTCGAAACGCGCCTGTGAGGTCCCCCCGGCGCCCACCTCGACCATCGTCCTGAGCCGGTCCGCCGAGCGGCGCGCATCGTCCAGCAGTGCATACGCACGGTCCACGTAGCGCTGTTCAGCTTCCAGTTCGGGGTTGTCGGGCATCGCTGGAATGGGCACTCGGCCGGTCCGGGTGAACCGGCGGCACACCCTGGGAGAGGGAACCGTCAATCCTACCGGCTGGGGTGACCGTGAGCGACGGCCGCAGCGCCAGGGCGGGCACGGCCGTCGTGGGGATACGGAGGTAGCGTTGCCCAGCGTGACCGTTGGC
>CAZEAV010000090.1:0-8457 GCA_964510215.1 uncultured Iamiaceae bacterium | reverse complement strand
CGGCTCTGGAAGCCGCGATCCGGGCACGGTGTAAGGACAGTCTGGCCACCTACAAGTGTCCTCGCCAGATCGAATTCGTTCCGGAGCTTCCGAAGACGGCCGCCGGAAAAGTCGACAAGCGGCGCCTTCGTGACGTCGTCGCCAACTGGAATGGAAAGGCAGAAGGGTGAGCGACGCCGCACCGGCAGCGGTGGATTACGGGGTCGTGTCAGGGTACGGACCCGGGATCATCCTGCAACGGATGGCTCTCGGAAGCCCGGAGCGGGTTGCGATCGTTGATGGTGGGCGGCGATTGCGGTGGGGAGAGCTGGCCGCGGCGGCGACGAGTTCGGCAACAGAACTCCGGAGCCTCGACCCGGGTTCCCTCGTTACCGTCCTGGAAGGCGACCAGAGCCGGGCTCTCGCAACGGGCATTGTCGGGGAGTGGGCTGTCTGGCTCTCCGGGAATGCCGTGGATGTCCAGCGTGGTCCACGGTTTGCGGACCCGGGCTCTCGAATCGAGGTCTGTGTCGCCGACGCGCTCGAAAACGCTCACGCCGAGGCGACATCCTGGCGGCATGCGGTCTTCAATCCGGCACCGGCCGAGACCGCTGCGGTCCGGTATGCACCCGACGGGGTGTACCAGAAGGGTCATCTGGTGTGGAGCCACCGCGAGCTGGCACGTCTGTGGGCCGTACTCGCTCCGCCCGCCGAAAGCTCGACCCTGGCCGACAATACCAACGAGCTCCTGAGGTGGGCCACGATCCACTCCACGCTCCTGGCCCGCGGTCGCGTCGTAAACGCCGGGCAGAGTTGGGTTCGCCGCCTCCAAGCCGTCGACGACCGAGGGGTCGAGGTCATCCACCTGGCCGCCGAGGATGTCCCGACGCTGCTGGATGCCGGCGCTGGCCGCACCTGTGACTCGGCCCACCAGGTGACCATCTGGGCCAAGTTCAATCAGTGGGCCGATGAGTTGCTGCAGCTGCAGACGGTGTTTCCGAGAGCGGCCGTCCGGCGTTGCTTGTACGCGTCGTGGGGACCGTACGCTATCGCTACTCTGCGTGAATTGAGGGCGAGGGGTATGGATTGGGTCGGGCGACCGACCCTCGGTGTTAGCCTCGCGCGGGATCGGCCGGAGGCCGCTTGGGGAGAGTTGAAGGTACGGTCGCTGTTCACACCGATCTTCCATCCGAACCACCTGCCACCCATCGAACTCCACCCGCAGTCATTGAGCACGGGTCTGAACGTGAGGGGATCGAGCACCGATGGATACTTCACGGAACCGCCTGTCGGCTGATGGGAATCTCAGAAATTACGAGAATCGTGATGCCAATGTCGAATTCAGGTCATACTGTTGCTTCAGGGAAAGATGAGGACCTGGTCATGCGCATAGGTGCCGCCCATCGTCCGCTTCGGGCCGTCATACTCGACGAACTCCGCACGCGGATTACGCATGGGCAGCTGCCTCCCGGGACCCGGCTCATCGAAAGCGCTCTTGCCGAGGAGTTCGAGGTGTCGCGCGTCCCAGTCCGCGAAGCCATCCGAATGCTGGAAATCGAAGGATTTGTCACTGTCGCCCCTCGGCGCGGCGCCGTGGTTGCGGAGGTCTCGTATCAAGATGCGATCGAACTGTTTGAAATTCGCTCCGTCCTAGAATCACTCGCCGCCCGACTTGCCGCGTCTCGGGCTACCCCTGCACAGTTGCGAGAACTCCGCCAGCTCACTGAGCCGGACCATCTGCCGACTAGCAATTCATCCAAGGAAGTCATTACCGGATTCAATGCTGAATTTCATCGATTCATCGCGACGTTGGCTGGCAACGATATGCTGGCCGCATTGGTAGGACAGCTCCGTGATCGTTTGACGTGGATCTTCAGCCGGACGGCAGTCGAACGCAGCGACGACTCCACTCGTGAGCACCTAGACCTGGTTGCTGCCATTTGTGAGGGAGACGCGGAGCGAGCAGCGGCGCAGGCCCTGGCTCACGTGGCTGCTGCTCGTCAAGCCTTTGAATCCGGGATTGAGAAAGCCAATGCATCTTGATGTGCATTTGACAGGATATGACAGGTGATTGTCATCAGAACGTCGGACACATTGAAGGCCGGCAACCCGCGTCCTGGGCGCAATCATGCGCGGTATGTACTGGGACCGCGCATAGCAGATAAAGATAGAAACTGATCTCAGAATGAGGAACATTGCGCTATGCGCTCGACAGAAATAAGATTTGAAGACGAGCTCGACATTGCTGCTGAAGTTGGCCGGGTCTGGGAACATCTCAGTAACCCGGTGGTCGTGGCAGAGTGTATGCCCGGCGCTCAGCTTTCCGGGATAGAACCAGACGGGACAGTACGAGGTCAGATTCGGATGAAATTGGGGCCTACGATCGCGGCGTTCGCCGGCACGATCGAGCCAACCTTCGATGAGGTGCAACATGAAGGTCGGCTCGTCGCCCAAGGCGCGGACAAGGGAGGTCGGACGCGCGCTCGCGCGACGATTCGATTTCGGGTGGATCCGCGCGGGGAACGTTGTTCAGTTCTCGGTCTGGCGACGGACATCACGGTGAGCGGCGGGCTTGCGCCATTTGCCGAAACTGGCGGCGTGCGCTTGGCCAAGCAAGTTCTCGACGAGTTCGGTGAGACGTTTACTCGGCGTTGCCAGCAGGGCGGAGGGGAGACTGCAGGGGAACCCGTGGAGTCCGAGCCGATTTCGGGCGCTGGGATCATCGTTGGCATCGCTTCCGGCTTCGCCGCCCGAGTCGCCGGGGGCTTCAAGCGCTCGTATCTCAAGATTAAGCGTGCTCTGGCGCGCGTGATCGGCCGACGTTGATCAGAAAGTCGAAAGGAACGAAATGAAATTCTACGAGTTGATGGTTGGCGAGCTGGAGCGTCATGGTGTCGAGGTTGTCTTCGGACTCATTGGTGATACCAATCTCTCACTGTGTGGTGCCATCGCGGATCGGGACTCGATGCGTCTGGTCAGCGCGCGTCACGAAGGCAGCGCGCTCACCATGGCCGATGGATTTGCTCGTGCCTCGGGCCAGATGAGTGTGTGCACGACGACAGCGGGACCAGGACTGGTGAATACGGGCGTGGCCCTGACCACCGCAGCGCGGGAACGATCGAGGGTCCTTGTCGTTACCGGACAACATTCGCGTGACGACCTCGGCAATTCACAGTGGTTCGATCACGAGGCTTTCGCTCGGCTGTGCGGTGCCCGGTATGTTCCGATTGCCGACCCCGCGAACGGCCTCGAGTCGATTCGGAAGGCGTTGGCGATGTGCGCGGAAGAGGAATCCACCGTAGTTCTCGACGTGGCAGCCGACGTACAGGAATCCGAATATCCGTGGCCGTACGATCCTCAGGCCGAACCGCTCGAGCGCTTGCAGCCTCAGATCGCGCACCCAGACCCGGCCGCAGTTGCGGCGGTCACGGACCTGATCGATGCGTGTGAGCGGCCAGTCGTGCTCGCGGGTCGCGGTGTGGCCCGCGCTGACGCGGCGACCGACCTAGCCGGATTCGCAGACGACATCGGTGCGTTGCTGGCAACGACGCTGTTGGCCCGAGGCATGTTCGATTGGCACCCATTCAATGTCGGTATTGCCGGGTTGTTCTCCGTTCCGGATACCGCGGAGCTTCTGACGGAAGCCGACTTGATCGTCGCGGTCGGAGCGTCGTTGAACTATTACACCACCGAAGGTGGGTACCTCTTTCCCAACGCCAAGATCATCCACGTGGATGTCCGACCGCCCTATCGGATGGGATCCGGCGTCTTCGCGGATCGCTTCATTCAGGGCGACGCCCGGAGTGTGGTAGGCGAGTTACGACGTTCGGTCGCCGGCCGATCGGGAGGGAACCCGCGTTGGCGGCTGGATGAGATTGCCAGACGGATCGCATCGACTCCGGTGGATTCGATGCCGCTCGTCCGTGAGCCGGGTCTTGTCGATCCTCGGGAGCTGTGGGGCGTGGTCGACTCGGAGCTGCCCGAGAAGTGCGGCATGGTGATCGGAGCAGGCCACTTCTGGGGATTCCCGATGCTGCACATGAAGCGACATTTCGCGCCCCAGATCTTCACGCATCAGTTCGGCTCGATAGGGCAGGGTGTCGCCACAGCGGTCGGAGCGTCATTGGCAAGCGGAGACCGGCCCGTCGTGCTCATCGACGGTGACGGGAGCGTGGCCATGAACGTCCATGCGCTGGAGGGTCTTGCCGATCCCGCGACGCGCGTCCTGGCAATCGTGCTCGATGACGGGGCGCTGGGCGCCGAATTCCACAAGTTGGAGGCGAAAGGCTTCCAGCCGGACATCGCACGCACGGCGAATATCGACTTGGCGGCCATCGCACGCACCTTCGGTTGCAGCGCGACCAGGGTTGGGTCGCTGGCGGAGTTCTCGGCCGCGGTCCGAGACTTCGCGTCGGGAAGCGGGTCGCTTCTCATCGACGTCCCAACTCCGGTCGCGGTACGGAGCCTTCCCTACCGCAAGCTGCACTTCGCCCAGGAATCCTGAACTCGGCGCTGGGTGGAGGCCCCATTTTGATCCGCCGAAGATAGATCGTATACAGTAGGCCGTCTGCCATTGACGTACCCCTCCCCCGACGACGACCAGAATGTGAAGCTGGGCCAGAGTAAATGCAGATCCTCCCGATTCAGAGCCTGGTCATGTCGAGTCAGTCGGGAATGGACGGTGCCGCAGTCCTGCTCGTAGCAGTCGCGGGCCTCGTGTGCGGCGTCGTCAACACAGTCGCCGGCGGGGGTTCCTTGATACTGTTCCCGGCGCTCGTCCTGGCCGGATTGTCTCCCTTGAGCGCAAATGTCACCAACTCCGTGGCGACATGGCCTGGTTATGTCGGCGGCGTCTGGGGCTTCACAAGCGAAGTCGAAGGGCAAGCCAATCGTATGCGACCCTTGGCGCTCGCGACCGCTGCCGGATCGACCGTCGGCTGTGTACTCCTCTTGACGATCTCGAGCGGCGTGTTCGATGTCATCGTTCCGGTTCTCGTCTTCATAGCTACACTCCTCGTCTGGATTCAGCCGCACGTAGTGCACCGGCTCGGACAACCAAAAGGTGATGGATCACGCCTTCGCCTCACCTTCATATTTCTGGCCGCAATCTACGGCGGCTATTTCGGCGCGGCACTCGGGTTAATCATCCTGGCAGTCCTCGTCCTCACCCTTCCCGAAACACTCCAACGAATTACCGCATTGAAAACGGTCCTTTCCGTCGTCGACGCGACGATCAGCATCCTAGTGTTCGGGCTCTTCGGTCCCGTGAACTGGACCGCCGCCCTGGTCGCTTCTCCCGCCACCCTCGTGGGCGGATATCTCGGGGCGCGGGTTGCCCTGATCATAAGCCCCAAAACACTCCGAGTCAGCGTCATGGTTCTTGGAGTCGGAGCGTCCATCTATCTCGCCACATTGGCCTTCTGACGCGGCCATCCGGTGGGTCGCGACTCGATCAGATCTCGTCATCGAACGACGCATCCCTCGATTCTAGGAATTCTCGCACGGACTTGCCCTTGCGTCGCTCTTCCATGAACAGTTCACGTTCGCGGCTTGCATGCCCGATATTTCGAATGAGGAATTGATAGTCCCAGGATTCGCGCTGTCCCATGACGTCTGCCGCATGATTCAGTGACTGTTTCACGAGCCTTAATGCCCAAGGCGGCATCTCCGCGATCGTTCTTGCCATCGCCAAACATGCGTCATCGAGCTCGGCATCTTCGGTGAGCTGGTTGATGTAACCGAGCCGGTAAGCCTCCTCGGCACTCAACCAGCCCCCGGTGAACAAGAGCTCCTTGGCCTTGCGGATGCCCACATCCCAAGGCTCGAAGAGAACCTGCGGCCCAGCGGTCGCCATACGAACCACAGGATTCTGGAAACGCGCCGAATGGGACGCGATAACCAGATCACACATACTGACGAGCATCCAACCAGCCGCGACGGCCGGGCCCTGCACGCACGCGATCGTCGGCTTCGGGAAGTCACGGATGAGGAGGTTCTTTCGCCGATAGAGTTCGTCCTCGACTACGTAGCGACCTTCGGGAGTTTGGCGACGCCTCTCCCACTCGAGATCCAGACCCTCGTCGCGCTTCAGTTCGTGACCAGCGCTGAATGCCGGCCCGATCGCGCCGAGGATCACCACACGAACGGAGTTATCGCGTCCGCACTCGTCGAACGCGCGCTCCAGGTCGAGCACCATCTGGACATAGATGGCGTTACGGCGCTCTGGTCTATTGAGTCGGATGAACGCTACCCCATCGACAGTTCTGTCAACATCGATGGTCGTGGAAGAAGCTTCCTCTGCGTAGCTCAACCTGCTCTCCGATCCGTTCGAAAGGTCCCGTGACACGATGGCGATCCTATCGCATAATTCTCACGGGTACCTCAAACGACGTCGGGCTATACCATCGTCGCGTTCCTGGACGCAGACCGCAACGCGCCCGAAGTCGGTCGCCCGAATGCTCGTCCATCCACGTCCGGATCAATCGACAGGCACCTCGACCACAGGCGGGCCGAGCTTCTCCATGTCGACGACCTGATTACCGGGGTACTGGGTCGCGGCGTCGAGAACGTGCTTCAGATCGACACTGAGGGTTTCGGTGATCAGGGTGGCCGTCCTCGGCGAATACGCCCGCTCGGGCATCGGCCTGTCCGTTCCGTGCTGCTTCGTGACGATCCAGTGGGGATATTTGGTCGCGAACCGGCCACGGATCTGCAGCACCACCACCGGCACTCCCTGGGCTGTCGAGTCGTCCGGATCTCCCTCGAGCGCGAGAAGCCGGGACCGGTCGGTGCGCACGGCGGCGGCGCTCGTGACGGTGTCTTTTGGATACTTGGTCTTGAACTGCTCGATGAGCGTGTGCAGCGCGCCGACGCTCACCCCATGTGAGACGGTCGTCGGGTTCGATTCCGGGGAGGTTGGTGCGGGAGTGCGGGTGGTCGTTGGCCCGACCGCACGCGTGCGAATCGAGGTGTCGGCATGACAGGCGCTCAACGCGATGGCACCCGCCACGGCGACCACCGCGAACGCTGCGACGGTCTTCACTGCCGTCGCAGCAGACGGTCTCGACCTGGTGCTCATCCAGCCTCCTCATCTACGGCGGGCTGGGTGCATCCATCCGAGCTCGTAGGACGACCCTACACAGAGAATGTCAACCAACCCTGCAGCGGACCCTGCCGTCAGATCGGTTGGCGGTAACCGAAGAACTCGTGGTCTTCGTTGTAGCCGCCGAAACCGCCCCCGATGTCGGTGAAATCGTGGACGAACTCGATGCCCGAGATCCACTTGACCTGTTTGAATCCGAGCTGGTTCTCGTTCCGGAGTCGGAGCGGCGCCCCGTGACCATAGGTCAGCGGGCGACCGTTCATGTCATAGGCCAGCATCGTGAGCACATAGTGCATCTGCTCGATCGGGTGCGCGTCGTAATACGTGCCCTTGTCGGCGCCTTCGCCGAGTGAATAGAACACCACCCAGCGGGCGTCGGCGGTCGGCCGAACCAGGGCCAGGATCTCTGACATCGCCACCCCGCCCCAGCGGGCCACACCCGACCAGCCCTGGATGCAGAAATGCTGGGTAGTCTGTTCGTGGTGGGGCAGGGCGCGCAGATCGGCCAGGGACAACGAAACCGGGTTCTCCACCAGTCCGCCGACCGAGAGTCGCCAGTCGACGAAGTCGGTGTCCCACAGACGACGGTACTCATCGGAATCCGGATAGCGGCCGTTGTGCCAGAAGTACGGCGAGAGGTCGGCGTCGGTGTACTCGCCGGCCGAGGAGTCGATGTGTTCGAACAGGCGCTGCACCGGCCCGATCAGCGCGTAGCCACCGCGTTGGATCCAGCGGGGATGCCGCAGGGTCACCGGTGACGCCGCGAACCAGGCCACGCCGACAATCACCAGTGAGATGCAGAACATCCAGAACCCGAACCATCCGTTCGAATCGCGGGCCGCGTACATGTAGTTCAAGTTGCGCAGTGCCCCGGTCGTGCCCACCATCGTCACGTGCGCCACGATGAACAGCACGAACCAGCACATCACGAGGAAATGCAACGACCGGGCGACCTGGATCGACAGGACGCGGCTCAGCCGCTTGAAGCGGGTCGACAATGCCGGCGACATGCCCAGACCCGTGATCAGCGCGAGTGGTCCGGCGATGAACACCGTCACGAAATATGCCAGGAGCTGCAGGCCGTTGTAGGCGACCCAGGAGTGCTCGGCCGGGAAGTCGAGTGACGCGTACTGGATGGCGGTGGACAGCGCGTTGGGGAACACGTCCCAGGATGTGGGGACGAGACGGTGCCAGTGCCCGGTGGTGAAGATCAGCACGTAGAACACCACGCCGTTGACGACGAACAGGGTGTCCATGCCCAGGTGCCACCACCGGGCCAGGCCGATCGAGTGACGGATGCCGGGCAGCCCGACATGGCGGGGCAGCCCGACCGAGTCCTGTTTCGCGGTCCACAGGGGGTCGTCGGGCACGGCCTT
>CAZEAV010000089.1:0-8460 GCA_964510215.1 uncultured Iamiaceae bacterium | reverse complement strand
GGATCTCCACGGCCTCCTTCTCGAACCCGTACCGTTGCACCACGGAGTTGTAGAAGTTCTTCCCTCTCGCCCCCATGCCCCCCACATAGAGCGCGACCATCGGCCGGATCAGGTCCCGTAGGTTCCGCACGTCCTCGCCGTCGCCGATGGCCAACATGCCCCCCGCCGAGATCTGGAGCGGAGCCAGATCCGGAGAGCGCTTCGCCGCGCCCGCGGCCAGCGCGTCACCCCAGATCTCCGAGGCACGCTCGGGCAGGTAGAACATCGGCAGCCAGCCATCCGCGACCGTCGCGGTCATCTCCACGTTCTTCGGCCCGAGCGAGGCGACCCAGGTGGGAATCGTTCCACGGACCGGGTGGGCGATGATCTTCAGGGGTTTGCCCAGCCCGGTGCCCTGCCCCTCGGGCAGGGGCATGTCGTAGTGGCGGCCGTGATGGTCGAGCCGGTCCTCACGGGCCCAGATGGTGCGACAGATCTCGATGATCTCCCGGGTCCGGCCCAAGGGCGCGTCGTAGGGGACGCCGTGCCATCCCTCGATCACCTGGGGTCCCGACGCACCCAGGCCGAGCACGCACCGGCCATCGGAGAGCGCGTCGACCCCGGCGGCCGTCTGGGCGATCAGGGACGGGGTGCGGGTGTAGATCGGCAGGATGCCCGCGCCGATCTCGACCGTGGAGGTCTTCGCGGCCAGGTATCCCATCAGTGACGGCCCGTCGAACCCGTAGGCTTCGGCGACCCAGACCAGGTCCAAGCCTGCTTTCTCCGCTTCGACGACTTTCGCGACGGACTCCAGAAATCCGCCGGAATAGTCGAGTTGCATGGCAATCTTCATGTGCATCGATCCCTGTGGTGTGTCGGTGCCCGCATGCTATGCGAGCACGCGATGGTGGCCCCCCAACGTGCGTCGACTGCACGCCAGGAGGCGGTCGGGACAAGAGTGGGTGCCATGAACGTGTCATCCGCCAGGCTGCACCCGTGGAACGTCGATTTCACCTGGTCCGACCACACGGGGCCCTTCGGAACGCTCGAGGGGGCCCAGGTGCGCCAATTCGACCGCGAGGGCTTCATCGTCCTGTCCGACGTCCTGGATGCCACAGAGATCGCCGAGGCACTCGAGGCGCTCGACTCCTTGGAAGCGGCGACGGACGCGGTGCTTGCCGGCCAGCCGGGCGGACGGATCGCCATCGCAGAGAGTGGTGCCATCACCTTCAGCGTGCACCTGGTCGAGCGCTCAGCCGTCGCGGCCCGGTTGAGCCGTCACCCCGAACTGCTCGGGGTCTGTGCCGATCTCCTCGGCGATGACGTGCGCCTGTACTGGGATCAGGCGGTGTACAAGAAGCCGGAGAAGCCCAGGCGTTTTCCGTGGCATCAGGACAACGGCTACACCTTCGTGGAACCCCAGCAGTATCTCACGTGCTGGGTGGCGTTGACCGACGCGACGGCACAGAACGGCTGCCCGGTCGTGGCGCCCGGTCTCCACCGTGCGGGCACGCTCGCCCACCGCTACGTCGACCCGCTCGGATTCGAGTGCATGACCGACCCGGACCACGCCGTCGTGGCCGAGGTGCCCGCGGGCGGGGCCGTGGTGTTCTCCTCGCTCACCCCCCACATGACCGGACCCAACACCACCGACGCGGTCCGCAAGGCCTACATCCTGCAGTACGCGCCCGCGGGCGCGGTCGCGCTGCGCGGCGACCCGGCCGCCGGGCCGCCCACCGCACGTGAGCCCTGTGATCACCCGGGCCGCCAGTACCCGGTCCTGGCCCACGGCCGGCCGGCGGACGAAACGTGACCTACGCGGCGAGAATCCCGTCGGCCAGCCCTCGCCGCAGCCTCGTCACCGCCGCTGGTGAGTCCGTCGCCGGTCACTGCCGACAGCGTGGTGGCGGCGCCGTCGCGCTGGCATAGAGTTCTGCGCCATATGACTGCTGCGACCGAACGGGACCCTCACGGCCAGGTGACCACCGAAGTGGTCGATGAACACATCCTGGTCATGACCGTGGACCGGACCGAGAAGAAGAACGCGTTCACGCCCAAGATGATGCGCGAGTTGGCCGTGGCGCTCACGCGCCTGGACGACGAGAGCGACCTGTTCGTCGGCGTCGTGAACTTCGCGGGCGACCACACGACCTCGGGCCTGGACATGTTGTTGTTCTTCGGACCGGACGCCGACGCGAAATTGCCCGACGGCGTGGTCGACCCGCTCGGGCTGGCGCGCCGGTCGACCAAGCCGGTCATCACCGCGGTGCAGGGCATCACCTACACCGTGGGCATCGAGCTCGCCCTGGCGAGCGACATCATCGTCGCCTCGGACGACACCCGGTTCTGCCAGCTCGAGCCCAAAAGGGGACTGACCGCGCTGGGCGGCGGGCCGTTCCGGTACGTGCAGCGGGCCGGATGGGGCAACGCCATGTACCACCTCCTTCTCGCCGATGAATTCGACGCCGCCGAGGCCTACCGGATCGGCCTCATCCAAGAGGTCGTCTCCGCCGGGACCCAACGCGACCGTTCGGTGGAGCTCGCCCGGCAGATGCTCGCCTGCGCGCCGATCGCCACCCAACAGACCATCGCCCACGCACGCCGGCTGATCGACGACGGCGAAGCGGCGGCGGTCGCCTCGATCCGCGACGTGAACCGCACGATCATGGCCTCCGAGGACTTCTCCGAAGGCGTGGCATCGTTCCTGGAACGACGCGACGCCCACTTCACCGGCCGCTGACCAGCCCCTGCGCGCTCACGCGGCGAGACGTTCGGCGCCCCGTCCGATCAGATCGAGGAAGTTCGACGCGTAGAAGCGTTCCCGAATGGCCTCGGACCGGTCACCGAGCGATGCCTCGAAGCGCTCCAGTGGGCGGCGCCCTCCCTCCACATGCGGGTAATCGGACGAGAACAGGCAGACGTCGGGGCCGGCCTGGTCGATGATCCAACCCACATCGTCGGTGGGATACGGGGTGAAGCGCATCTGACGTTGCACGTACTCGGTCGGTCGCAGCGACAACGCCTGCAGGCGTTCCTCGTGGCGCGCGAACGCCTCGAAAGCGGATTCCATCTGGCGCGTCCAGGACGGCACCCAGATGGCCCCCTGCTCGATCACCCCGATCCGCAGCTCACCGAAACGTTCGAAGACCCCGTCGAAGAGCATGGTGGCGAGCGTCTGGGCGGGCGGCCCGGGAATGCCCATGTAGTCCACCGACCGGAAGTTCTCCTCGCCGCCGTGGAAGTCCGGCGGCACGGGCAGGCCGTTGCGGAAATAGTCGGGGTCGATCAGGTCGCCGGTGCCCCCGACATGGAACACGACCGGCACCCGGGCCTCCTGGGCCTGGGCCCACACCGGGTCGAGGCCCAGATGGCTCGGGGAATGCCCGGCGGGACAGCCCGACGCCACCAGTATTGCACCGGCCCCCGCTTCGATGACCTCGGCCGCCATCGCCTCGGCCCGCTCGAAATCGACCAGGGGCACATAGCAGGCGGCGAGCAGCCGCTCGTCGTGCGCGCAGAACTCGAGCATGCCCCGGTTGTGGGCACGGGCGACGCCGTACGCGAAATCGATGTCGCCGGCCTGCTCCCAGTCGAACAGGCGACGATTGTGGAAGGTGTTGAACACCAACTGACTGGAAAAGCCCAGCAGATCCAGCGCCCGGCCACGGTCCTCGGCCAGGAACGAACCGGTGGCCGCGAAGTTCTTCCGCGCCATGATCTCCTCGGACTCGGTCGCCCGGTATTTCTCGGAACGGTGGCGGTCGGCGAGCTTCGCGAACGACGCGGCAAGATCACGCTGTTGGTCCGCGGGGTTCCCGGTCTGGCGCAGCTCGTTGCCACCCGGGTAGCTCAACGGCTCGATCCGGTCACGGATCCCAGGGTCCGCATGATCCCTGAGCCAGGTCGGTGTTTCCATGATGTGTGCATCCGCATCGTGCACGACGCGGCCGGAGTTGTAAGGCACGGGCACATCCCCTTTCGACGACCCGCCCATTCTGGCCCAGCACGCGCGGCTGCGCTCCACTGGGACGAAGCCGGTTCCGCACCGGGACCGTGCCCGTACCGGGTTTGATTGTGAGCACCCGGGTGCGCAACAGCAAACCCGGTACGAAATCCGGCCCGGACCTGCTCCCAGCGCACCGCGCGGAGCAGCATTCACGGCGCGGGCTGCAACGGCCCGCGCACGATGCCGTTCTGCATCGCATACATCGCCGCGCCGGTGCGGTTCGTCACGCCCAACTTCGCGAAAACGTGCTCGACATGATTCCCCACGGTTTTCGGGCTGATGCCCAGCCGGCGGGCAATCCCCTTGTTGGGCATCCCCTGTGCGAGAAGGCAGAGCACGTCGCTTTCGCGCGCGGTGAGCCCGGCGGGGCCGCCCGCCCGTGTCTGTCGCACGCGATGCCCGGCAGCAGCCAGCACCGCCTCGGTGGCCGTCGGGTCCAGCCGACCCGCGGTCGCATCGGCCTGCAACTCGGCGGCCGCATCCGATTCGCTCAACGGTCCCCGATACGGGCGGGATTGTCGCATCGCGCTGTAGGCGTCGGCGGCGGCGAGTACGCGGGCACCGAGGGACAGCAGCATCCCGCCGATGCCGCGGTGGTATCCGGAGCTATCCACCCGCTCGTGGTGCGCGGACGCGAGCTCTCCGATGAGACGCAGCGGTTCGGGCCGGTTGAAGATCCGCTCGACGTAGTAGGCGTGCAACCGCACCCGCTCCCGCTCGCGGGGGGTCAGGGGACCGGGTTTGTCCCACACCGATGCCGGCACCCCGAAACGTCCCACGTCGTGCACCAACGCGGCCCGGTACGCCAGATGGGCATCGGCCGCGGACAACCCCATCGTCTCGGACGCGGTACGAACCAGGTCGGCCGTCCCTCGAGCGTGGCCGGCGAAGTACGGACAGCGGAGATCGCAGAAGTCACCGATCGTCTCGAGTGCCTGGTCGAGCTCGTCGTCGCTCAACGTGCCCCGCTCGACCGGTTCGGCGTCCAACGCCTCCTCGACCGTGTCCCGGTCGAGGTCCCGGAACAGGGACTCGGGATCGGTGGACACGAGCTCGGCGATCTCGGGGTCGAAGTGGGTGCCGCTCCGCGCGCGGACCACATCCAGCGCTGCCTCGACTCCGGCCGTCCGCTGGAAGACCTCACACGCTTCGGCGACGTGGGAGATGCGCGCCGTCAGCGACACGCCGGTTCCTGCCAGATCAGCCGGGAACCCTTTGCCGTCCCAGCGGGCATAGGCCTGCTCGATGCCGGCCTGCACGGCGTCGCCCAATCCCAGCCCGATTGCGAGCGCACCCGCGGCGGAACAGTGCCCGGCCATCTGTTGGACCACCTGACGGCCCCGGTGGGCCATGAACGTGGCGATCTGACGAGCCCGGTTGAGCGCGGACGTTCCGTGCCCGGCCCGACGGAGCATGAACACCATCGCCGGAAAGCCGACGAGGTCGACTTCGATGGCATGGGCCCGGAAGTCGATGTCGTCGCCGAACAGGAGCGCGGGTTCGTTGCCGTACACCGGACACCCGACGTAGGTGAGTATGCCCACGTCGTACAGCGTGACCAGGTCCGTGCCGTCCAACCCGAGGCGCTCCCCCAGGCGCATTCCGATGCGCGCCGATCGCAACATGTGCTCGGGCGGCTGACCGAAACCGAGATCGGTGGTCAACGAGAGCGAGACCAACAGGTCTGCAAGGCGAATGCCCGAGTCTCCCATCGCCGAAGCGTACTTGTGTGCGACCGGCCGTGGTCGGCCATGGGGTGAATACCTCATGACGGATCGCACGCCGCTGTCTACCGTCACCTCCAGGCGGCCACCAGGTCGCTCACATGCGGCCATTCCGGTCGCACGGGAACGGAGAACCGTCATGAAGAAATACGTCATCGAACGCACCATTCCGGGTGCCGGTCAGATGGACGCCGCCGGTCTCGCGGCCATCGCCGAAGCATCCAACAAGGTCCTCGCGGACCTCGGCCCGGACATCCAGTGGGTCCACAGCTACGTCACCGGCGACCGGTTCACCTGCGTCTATCTGTCGGCTTCGGAGGAGCTCATCCGCGAGCATGCCCGATGTGGTGGCTTCCCGATCGACGCGGTGTATCAGGTGCACACCATGGTCGACCCGACCAGCGCGGAGGCCGTCCGATGAGCCGGGCCGCGATCTGTCTGGCCACCGGTCTCGAAGACCCCGAAAGGGTGACGGTCGCCCTCTTGACCGCCGTCGGTGCCGCCGAATCCGGGCGCGACACCATGGTGTTCATGACCAAGGAGGCGGTTCGATTGGGGACCGAGGACATGGCGGTCGGTGTGGCCTGCGAAGGGTGTCCTTCGCTCCCGAGTCTGATGGACCGACTCGAAGCTGCCGGCGCTTCGATCCTGGTCTGTCCGCTGTGCTTCAACACGAAAGCGCTGGATGAAGCGACCCTGTTGCCCAACGCCCGGTTGGGCGGGACGGTGCCGTTGTGGGAATGGATCGGCGACGGCGCGACCACCTTCAGCTTCTGAGGACCGGGCGAACCTCAGGCAGCGCCGGTGGGGGGATCGGTCTGCCCGGTCGCGGCGGGTCAGTCGAACAGGATGTGGTCCAAGCCGACGACGAGCCCCGTCCGCCCCGGCATCGCGCGCACCGCCGCCACCACGCCCGGCATGAATGACGTGCGATCGTAGGAGTCCTGGCGGATGGTGAGACTCTGGCCCGTCGTTCCCAGGATCACCTCCTGATGGGCGACGAGCCCGCGCAGGCGCACCGCATGAACCCGGATGCCGCCGGCGCTCCTCCCCCCGCGCGCGCCGGGCAGCACCTCGGTCTCGGTCGGATCCTCGACCCAGTCGCCAGATGCCGCGGCGATGGCCTCGGCCGTCGCGATCGACGTGCCCGAGGGTGCGTCGCGCTTGCGGTCATGGTGCAATTCGATGATCTCGACCGAATCGAAGAACGGCGCGGCCTCGGCGGCCAGGCGCATCATCAGCACCGCGGAGATCGCGAAGTTCGGTGCGACCAGGCATCCCGAAGAGGTGAACGACCCTTCCAAGCCCGCAAGGTCGTCCTCGGAGAATCCGGTCGTGCCGACCACGGCGTGGACGCCATGTGCCCCGCACCAGGCGAGATTCCCGCGGGCCGCGTCGGCGACCGTGAAGTCGACTGCCACGTCGATCCCCGACGCGTCGAGTGCATCCGGTTCGCCTCGGATGACGAGCGATCCCGCCGCGGTGTCGAGTCCGACGGCCTCGCGGATGGACGCGCCCGAGCCTCCGGGGTCGACCGCCGCGGCCAATTCGAGTCCGTCGGCCGCGTCGACGGCACGACAGACCTCGGCGCCCATGCGCCCGGCCGCGCCGAACACGCCGACCCGGACGGGTGTCTCTCGATTCGACGATGCGCGCTGGGGGGTCATGGCACCCGAGCGTACGGCACGGCCTCGAGGGGTCGGCGAACCCGGGCTGTCGTGGGCCCCTCGAGCTAGTCGCTCGGGGGTGGCGGCGGCGCGATGGTGCTCGGCGGAGGCGGAGGCGCCGCGGCCGGTTGGGCCGGCGCCGGTGGTGCGGCAGCCCCGCCTGGCGGCGGTGGGGCGGCTCCGGCAGGAGGCGGGGGCGCCGCCCCCGGGACCACCGGCAGGCCCAGAGGGCCGTTCGCCGCTTCGTGCGCTTCCAGCTCGCCGCGGATGCGTTGAATCTGTTCGTCCGCCTGGCCCTCGTCGCGACCCTGGTGCTGCGCCCAGGTCCAGGCACCGAGCTGTTCGTGCAGACCCTTGGCAGCGCTGTTCGCGCTCGCAGAGTTGATCTTCGCCTGACCCTGGTTGATGCCGTCCTGGGCTTTGGCGGCGAGCGTCGACGCCTGCGCTTTCGCTTTGTCGAGAAATCCCATTGTCACGCCTTTCCCTGTCGGGGTTCGCTGGCTCCGCGGGCTTCAGGGTACCCGATATTCCTCCGACGCGTTGCGCGCCGTCCCCGGGGCGCGCCGCTCAGCGGCGACGGCGTCCACCGCCGCGGCGACCGCCGCCCCGGTTCCCGTTGCCGCCGCGGTTGCCACGGTCGTTGGACGGGCCGAGGTCACCGAACGACTCGGAGGCTTCGGCGTCGAACGCGTCGGCGAAGGAGACGACTTCGACATCGTCGTCGGACGCGTCACCCGCGTGGTCCCGGTCGCGATCGGCATCGGAACGATCCGAGGAACGCTTCGTACCCGAGGAACCTCTGGACCCGGACGAATCGGCCCCGCCGTCTTCGGCGGCGGGCACCAGGGAGATCTTGCCGTTCGGGTCGATGTCGTCGACCCGCACCTCGATCTCCTCACCGAGGGTGAGCTCGTCCTCGACTTTGTCGATTCGACGCTTGCCGCCGATCTTGGAGATGTGCAGCAGGCCGTCACGCCCGGGCAGGATGTTGATGAACGCGCCGAACTTGGTGATGTTCACGACCTTGCCGGTGTAGGTGGCACCGATGTCCGCGGTGGGCGGGTCGAGAATCAGTCGGATCTGC
>CAZEAV010000088.1:0-8465 GCA_964510215.1 uncultured Iamiaceae bacterium | reverse complement strand
CCGCGGGCCTCGCCCGGATGCTCCGCGACTCCGACGCCCAGGTGCTGCTGACGGTCCCGCGCTATCTGGGGCACGACTACCTGGACCGCCTGGAACAGGCGATCGACGGGCTCGCGACGGCCACCGGATCGCCACTGTTTCTCACCGACGCACCGTACCTGCGCCGGATCTTCACGTTCGCCGACGCCGAGCGTCGCTGGGCCGCACCGGTGGAGCAGCTCGTCCAAGACGGCGGGAGCGTGTCCGACGAGTTGCTCGGAGCCATCGAACACGAGGTCGCCCCGGCCGACCCCATGGCCATCGTCTATTCCTCGGGGTCGACGGCCGCGCCCAAGGGCGCGGTGCACTCCCAGCGAGCGGTGATCTCCCACGCCTACAACCTGGCCCAGTTCCGTGACACCGCGTCCGACGACATCATCTACACGCCGATGCCGCTGTTCTGGGTGGGTGGGCTGTCCTGGACGCTGGTCGCCGCGATGCACGTCGGCGCGACGCTGGTGTTCGAGGACCATTTCGAACCCGGCGCGACCTTGGACCTGATCGAACGCGAACGGGTCACCCAGGTGCTCGGTTGGCCCCACATGGCCAAAGCGCTGATGGAACACCCGAGCTTCGCGGCGCGTGACCTCTCCGCGGTGCGCGGCGGGAACCTCGGGATGCTCAAGCCGTCGTCGAGCGGATTCGACACCGCGCCCAAAGCCAACTCGCTCGGCATGACCGAAACGCTCGGGCCGCACACCATCGAGGCGAAATCCGACGCGCTGCCCCCGGGCAAGGAGGGTTCCTTCGGACGGGCCGTGCCAGGGGTGGAGCACCGGATCGTGGATCCCGTGACCGGCGAAGACTGCCCCGTGGGCACCGAGGGCGAACTCTGGCTGCGCGGGTATCCCCTCATGCTCGGCGTGAACAAGGTCGACCGATCCGACGTGTTCACCGCGGACGGTTGGTACCGCACCGGCGACGGCGGACACTTCGACACCGACGGGCACTTCTACTACAAGGGCCGCCTGGGCGAGGTCATCAAGTCATCGGGCATGAACGTGACGCCCCGCGACGTCGAGATCGAACTGGAGCGATTGGACGGGGTGGCGCTGGCATTCGTCACCGGGGTGGAGAACGAGGCCGGGGATCACGACGTGGTGGCCGCGGTCGCGGCGCAGCCGGACGCGGAGCTGGGCGAGGACGCCTTGCGTGCAGCCCTCAAGGCCCGTATCGCCTCCTACCTGGTGCCGCGCCACATCGCCCTGTACGCGTCCCAGGACGACCTGCCCTGGCTGGATTCGGGCAAGGTCGATCGCAGAGCCCTGGCCGCCGAGTTGCGACAATCCTACGGAGCACCATGAGGCAGCGACGGCGTCGCTTTCGTGACGCTCCGGCGGAGCGGCAGTCGCCGTCGGCCGACGAATCGGTCGACGGCCCCGGCGCGCAATCCGCCACGCGCGCTCATTTCATCGGCAACTGATACACGTAGACCGAACGGTACTGACGCCGAGCCATTTCCCGTGCCCAAAGCTGGGTCTGTCGAGCGGTGAGTCCGGGAATGTCAAAGAGCCTCCCCTCGTGCTTCCAGTCCCACGCCACGAGCACGAAGAGGAACGACTTGGAGGTCATGAAGCTGTCGACGCCCGCTTGCACCTTCTTGAACTGCGCGGCGAGGGCGGTGAGAAAGTGCTGCACCTGCGGGGTGAAGGTCCGGTCCGGGATCGGGTGAAGCTCTTTCAGAGATGCCAACCAACGCCGGAGTTTGGCACTATAGGACGCAAACTGGGAGTCGCTGATCACCGGAGGAGGTTGCGCTCGGCAGATGAGCCGCGCATTCGGGTCGGTCGACGGTCTGGCGTTCAGGACGATGCGTGTCACTGCGTCAGGGTGTTGGCGACGATCGCGGGACGCGCCGAACTGCTGGCTGTCGAAAACACCCTCGACTCGGAAGGGGATACCGGCATCCTGCAGACCGAGCAGCACGCTCGGGTAGTAACGGCGGCCGAATTGGCTCGTGACGACAAGCACCGGACCCGGGCCCGCGACCTTTCGGGCCACGACGTGGCGAACCCCCCAAGCCCCGGCGGCCTTGCTCCCCACGAACTGCGAGACGTGATCGGAGTAGGGCATGGACAGAGCCGCCAGCACCACCACCGAACCGACGATCACCGCAAAGCCCCCTCGCCCGTACGCCCGTGCCCGCCGCAACAGAGGAGGACGCCCCGCCACGAGTCCGTAGACCACCAGCAACCAGAGGTAGGCGGAAAGCGGCCAGAGTCCGAGGAAGTATCTGGGAAGGTACCCTTGTGAGTCCGGGTTCAAGCGCGCGGTTGTCAAATAGGCCACCCACCCGGCCACACCTATCGCGACCCCGGTCACCATCGAGGCGTCGCGTCGTCGGCGCGCTCGCACGGTCCCCCAGGCCAGGAGGCCGAATAGCGCCAGGGCGCAGACCAGACCGACCAGGAACGAGACTCCGCCGCCCTTCGTATTGAACGGCGGGTTCGCGAAAGACGTCGGCAACCATAGCGACGGGACGGCTGTCACCGACACGACCACCCCGAGCGCCCCGGACGTCGTCGGCGCGAACCGCGCGTACTGACGGGCATCGACCTGTCCGGAGGTGAACGCGTGCACCAGGTTGCCCAGGTTGCCGGCCGGGTAGAACAACTGGCCGACCAGGGGCGGCAACCACACCAGCGCCGTCAGGGCAATTCCCGCGCCGCACCACCTCAGGTGTCGCCTTCGCAGCAACACCCAACTGGGCCGATCGTCCCGACGGCAACGCCTCAGATACATCACCCACAGAACCAGTGCACACAGCCCCACCAGTGGCACCACCACGATGAACTTCAACTGATCCAGGAAGAGGTAATTCCCGACGAACGCGAGCACGACCAAGGCCGGCGCATCGCCGTCGGCCACCGACCACGCCGAGATCAGCAACAGGAACAAGGGCAGAATGCCCATGAGCAACGGCGTGGGATAGACGATGACCTGGCTGCCCAACGTCCACAACAATGACGTCACGAACCCCGCCGTCACCATCGCCCACCGCTCGCCGAGGCGACGTCGCACCAACCAGATCGCCGTCGCACACATGGCGGCGTTGATCGCCGCCATACCCAACAACAGTCCCCACGTGGTACCCAGGACCTTCACCGGAACGGCGAGCAGATACAACTGCAGTGCGCCGGGGAACGAATAGGCCGTCGTCGCACCTTTCGCCGGGAGCGCCGCCATCCCGACCAAGGGGGGATGGGCCGAGAACACATCCCTGATCCGCACCGCGGTCGTCGCCGCGTCCCACGTGGGCTCCCATCCCGCCAGGCCGTTGCGGATCGCCGAAACGAACAGCGGAGCGATCGCCACCAGCACGACAACCCGGTACACCCACCGCAGTCGCGGCCCCGAGAGCCATCGATCCTCCTGGTTGGCGACGGCGAGACGGCCGGTGACCTCGGTGTCCTCGGCTACCTCGGTACTCAATGCACACAACCCTCTCAGCTTGGCCGACCCACGACGACCGCCACGTCAGTATGTCACACGGCCCACCACCGCTTTTCGGACCATCGCCGACACACGTGCGGGCGCGCCCACGCACCAGCTTCCTCAGCGGTGGCGGGTGAGCAGCATCGCTCCCGCGATCGGTCCGCCACCGTTGGCCACCGCAGCGACTTCGCAGCGGCCCGGGATCTGGCGCTCGCCGCCTTCGCCCCGCAGTTGCACGCAGGCCTCGTGGATGTGCCCGAAGCCGTGGAGACGCCCCGCCGAGAGCTGTCCGCCGTGGGTGTTCACGGGCAGCTCCCCGTCGCGGGCGATCCGGCGACCGCCTTCGACGTACGGGCCCGATTCCCCTTTGCCGCAGAACCCCAACGCCTCGAGCCAGACCATCGTGAGGAAGCTGAACCCGTCGTAGAGCTCCGCGACATCGACGTCCGACCTTCTCAGCTCGGTGCGCGACCACAGGTGCGCACCGGCATCCCTGGCCGCCATCGTGGTCATGTCGTCGAACTGATCCCAGGACGGCCGCCCCCGCAGCGCCGTGCCCACGGCGTCGATGTCGACCGCCGGATGATCCAGGTTCCGGGCATGCGTCGCGGCGGAGACGACGAATGCCGTGGAGCCGTCCACGGGCGCGTCGCAGTCGAACAGGTGGAATGGCGTGGTGATCATCCGCGACCCGAGATAGTCGTCCATGGTCATCGGGTCGCGGTAGACCGCGGCGGGATTGCGTTGCGCGTTCCGCCGTGCATTCAAGGCGATCTGGGCGAGCTGTCCCTGGGTGGTGCCATAGACGTGGAAATGGCGTTGGGCCACCAGGGCCAGCCAGATGGCCGGCGAATACGCCCGAAAAGGGATCGACCACTGCAACACCCCGCCGATGCCTTTGGTGGCGATGCTGTCCGCGCCGGCACCTGACGCACCGATCCCGGCCCGACGCCCCTCCCCCTGTTCGGTGGATTCGGTGACGGTGCGGTACACCAGCACGTGGCGTGCCAGGCCTGCGCCGACGGCCAACATCGCGTTCACCACCGCGGAGAGCTGCGCCGGCCCCTCGATGCCGCCCGCGTGCCAGTCCACCTCGAGGCGCAGGGCATCCTGGACCTCCGGCGAGGAGGGACCGGTGAACCCTGCTCCGCCCGGCCCGGCGCCGGGGTAGGTCGTCAGGCCGTCGATGTCGCGCACCTCCAGTCCGGCGTCGGCAATGGCGGCGAGCGACGCTTCGACGGTCAGGTCCACACCGCTTCGGCCCAGGCGGCGTCCGACGGCCGACTGACCGATACCCGAGATGATCGACTGCCGCTCGAACGCGGTCATGGCGCCACCTCGGCATCCGGCTCGAACAGGGGGAACCACACCTCGCCCCTCCCCGGAAACGACCGATGTTCGAACACGACCCGGACCGGGTCGCCGATCGCCACGTCCGACGGATCGACGCCGACCAGGTTCGTGGTCAGGCGCAACCCCGACTGTTCGGCCAGCTCCACCAGGGCGACGGCGTAGGGTCGCTCGTCACCGTCCCAGGGTTGACGGTTGACGGTGAACGAGTGGATCACCCCGCGGCCCGATACCGCCTCGGGCAACAGATCGAGCGACCCACATGCCGGACAGCGGGGGCCGGGCGGATGCAGGTAGTAACCGCAGCTCCGGCAACGGAGGAACCGCAGCACGCCGTCCGCTCCCGCCGCCCAGAAGAATGCGGTGGGTTCCTCGTCGGCAGGAGGCACCCGGAACCGGTCGTCGGGTTCGATCTCTCGGGCGCGCGCAGGCTCGGGTGCGGTCACGAACCGGCCCGGTCAGCCTTTGCCCAGGCGTTCGGCCAAGGTGGTGACGGTCACGATGCCGTCTTCCTGGAACTTCCCGGTGCCGTACACCACCGGTGTGGTGTCGATACCTGTCGCGGCCGCCTGCGCCTGCAGCGCGCCGACGGTGCACTGGTCTCGGGGAATGGATGCAAACGGGTCGTACGAGAAGTTCGCCATGGCGTTGCCGTGGGTGATCGCGTCGATCGCGTCGTCGGCCAGCCCGCCCAACTGGTCCGCGATCAGTCCGGGCGAATCGGGCCACGTCGAGTCCGAGTGGGGATAGTCGCACTCCCAGTGCACGTTGTCACGGTTCAGGTGATGGAGGATTTCGATGCCCACCGGGTCGTCGATGAAGCAGGTGAGAACGTGTTCGTTGAACACCTCGCTGGGCAGCCGACCGCCGAAATCCTGATTCGTCCAGGCCTTGTGGTGACGGTAGACGTAGTCGGTGCGTTCGAGGAAGTACGGGATCCACCCGATGCCGCCTTCGGAAAGCGCGATTCTCAAGCCGTCGAACTTTCTGAATATGGGCGACCAGATCAGGTCCGCGGCGGCCTGGACGATGTTCACCGGCTGAAGGGTGATCAACGTGTCGATGGGTGCCTCGACGGACGTGATGACCGTTTCCGAGGACGAGCCGATGTGCAGGCAGATCACGGTGCCCACGTCGACGCATGCGGCCAGGAACGGGTCCCAGTGGTCCGAGTGCCAACTGGGCAGCCCGATCTTCTCGGGGTTCTCCGAGAACGTCACCGCGTGGCACCCCTTGTCGGCCAGGCGCCGAACCTCATCGGCCATCAACCCCGGATCCCAGATCGGCAGGATCCCACAGGGGATCATGCGTCCGGGGTGCCGCCCGCACCAGTCGTCGACGTGCCAGTCGTTGTAGGCACGGCACAGATCCAGCGCGACGGCCTTGTCCTCGACGGTGGAGAACAGCTGGCCGGCGAACCCGGTCATGGACGGGAAGTTGAGCGAGCCGAGCACGCCGTTCGCGTTCATGTCGTCGATGCGGGCGTCGATGTCGTAACACCCGGGCCGCATGTCGGAGAACGCCAGCGGGTCCACACCGTACTCCTCGGGCACCCGTCCGGCCACGGCGTTCAGACCGACGTTGGGCAGGGCCGAATCCTGGAACATCCACACGTCCCGGCCGTTGTCGAGCCGCACGATGTGGGGCGCCTCCTCCGCGGCGCGCCCGGGGAGTCGACCGTCGGACAGCTCGGGCGGCGCGACGACGTGTTCGTCCACGCGCCCCCGGATCATCTCATCGCGTTCCATGGAAAGCCCTTCGGATCGACAAAACTGACGGTACTGTCAGATTAGCGACCCGCGCCGGGGCCGGCCACCAGTCCCGGCGCGGTGGCGCCGAGTACGGTAGGCCCCATGAGCGGTCGGACGATCACCCGCCGTCGGCCATACGGTGACAACCCGCAGGTGGGGGCCAGAGGCGGTGAAACCGAGAAGCGGATCCTCAACGCGGCGCTCGAGGTTTTCGACGAGGTGGGCTATTCCGGCGCCCGGGTGGAGCTGATCACCAAGCGGGCAGGCTGTTCGCGCCCCGCGTTCTACCAGTACTTCTCCTCCAAGGACGAGGTGTTCTGGAAGCTGGCCCGGGAGGTCGGCCACCACATGATCACCCTTGGCCGCAGCCTGGGTCCGGTGTCCGACGACGCGGCCGGCGTGGCGACGCTCGCGGAGTGGATGGACTCGTTCACCAGCCTGTACGGCGCGTATTCCCCGGTGTTCAGCGCGTTCCAGGCGGCCACGCACGATCATCCCGAGACCGCGCGGGCATCCGGCGCGGTCGGCAGCCGCATGGACGACGCCTTGCTGCGCGCGTTCGGCCTGCAGGATCACCCGGAGGCGCGCCCCCTGGCCAGCGGCATGGCGGCGGTGATCATCCGTTGCAACTTCTACTGGCAGGCGATGGTCGCCACCGGCCCGATGGAACGGAGCCGACTGGACGACGGGCTGTCCCGTGCGACCCATCGGCTCTTCCACGGCCCCCGAGACGGCGTGAACATCGACCTCGCCGCGCGCCGGGGCCGAATGGAACCCCCCGCCGCTCCTTTCGGTCGCATCGCAACGGCCGAGGCGTCCCCCGACCTGCGTCCGCGGGGCGTCGCGACGCGGCGTCGGATCCTGGACGCGGGCGCCTCGGTGCTCCCGGTGCGCGGCTACCACAACGCCCGGGTGGACGACATCGTCGCCGAGGCGGACGTTTCCCACGGCACGTTCTACCGGTACTTCTCGGACAAGGACGCGTTCTTCCGGGCGCTCGCCGAGGAGGCGACCGGGGGCATGATCGACCTGCTGTCGCGTCTGCCCCTCGACGGGGACGCGGCCGGCTTGGGAGCGTGGCTGAGCGAGTGGTTCGACTCCTACCGGGCGAACGGCGGGGTCATCACGACCTGGCAGGAGATGCAGGAATCCAACGGCGACCTGGTGCCCTATTCGCGCGACGTCGCGGCGCACATCGTGAATGGTTTGATGGCGATGCTCGAAGGGCACGGCCACGAGGACGCACTGTTCGACACGCTGGTGCTGCTCGCACTCATCGAGCGTCTGCCCTACCGGGCGTTCACGCTCGGCTACACCACCCCCCAGGCCGCGATCGAGGCCGGGGTGGCGATCATCCGCCGATCGATTCTCGGCTGCACGGACTGACATGGGTGACACCCCCGGTGCCGAGCACATGAGTGTCGTGAACCACGTGGGCCACTGTGTCACCGACCTGGAGCGCGCGACCCGGTTCTATGTCGGGGCGTTCGGATTCGTGCTCCGCAACGAGATCGCGGTTCCCGACGAGGCGACCACCGCTTTGTTGGACGTCCCCTCACCGGTGGGGCTCACTGCCCGCTATCTGACCTTGGACACGTTCGTGCTCGAGCTGTTGTGGTTCGACCGGGACGGCAACCCCCCGGCCCGCCACCGGGCGTTCACCGAACCGGGCCTGACCCATCTGTCCGTCGGCGTGGACGATCTCGACGAGGCGTGTGCCCGGGTCGCCGATCTGGGCGGCGAGGTGCTTGCCGAGCGGCGGGCGGGCGAATACGCGGCGATGGTGCGCGACCCGGACGGGCAGATCATCGAGCTCCTACCCCGGCCACCGATCCGCTGATCGCTCCGGCCCCGACCGTGCCGGCCGTCGGGCCGCTCACCCGGCGTCGA